>JAQUVQ010000062.1:4877-12489 GCA_028693285.1 Smithellaceae bacterium | reverse complement strand
CGTCTCGTGCGTCATGGCGCTGGCCTGCCGCATCAGCATCGGCGGCGCGGGGCTGATCATGGGAATTCTGACATCCCTTTCTTCCACCGCCATAGGACTGATCTTTTTTTACCAAAACAAATCCTCGCTGCACCCGCCTTCCGCGAAGCTTCTCTACGTGATGGGACTCGCCGTCCACGCGGCCGTGGCGGCTTTGATGTTTACGCTTCCGGAAAGTCTTTTTTGGAGCACTTTCCAAAACCTTGCCGCTCCCATCCTCCTCCTTTTTCCCCTGGCCACACTGCTGGCGGGAAAAATTCTTTCCGACCATCTTTCAATGATGCAGTCCGCCTCGGCTCTTTCGGAAAGCGAAGAGCGCTGCAAGTCTTTGTTCGAAGCAAGCCTGGACGCGGTCATGCTGACGGCCCCCGACGGCCGAATCCTTTCCGCCAATCCCGCCGCCTGCCGCCTGCTGGACCGCAGTGAAGAGGAACTGATCGACTTGGGCCGCGGCGGCATCATGGACCGGGAAGATCCCCGGCTTGCCGGGGCGCTTGCCGAGCGCGAAAGGACAGGAAAATTTTCCGGCGAACTGACGATGATCCGCAAGGACGAAACCAAATTTCCCGTGGAAATCACGACCGCCGTTTTTCATGACCGCTTCGGGCAGGCGCGCACCAGCATGATCTTCCGCGACATCACCCGGCGCCTGCGGGAGGAGGAACACCTGAAAAAACTGCAGGCGCTTCTGGCGGAAACCCAGCGGCTGAGCAAAATCGGCGGCTGGGAACGTGATCTGACAACGGGCCGGGGCCAGTGGACCGAGGAAGTCTATAACATTTACGGCATCTCTCCGGACGCTCAGCCCAGCACACAAGAAGCGATGGATTTTTACGCTCCGGAAGACCGCCCGGTCATCACCGAGGCCTTTGGGCGACTGCTGGAAACGGGCAAACCCTACGACCTGGAACTCCGGTTTAACAAGGCAACGGGAGAAACCATTCGTGTGCGCACCATCGGACAGGCGGAATGGAGGGATGGAAAAATCGTCCGGGTCTTCGGCAACATCATGGACGTCACCGAACGCGTGCGCGCGCAGGAGGCGCTTCGCGAAAGCGAAGAACTTTTCAGAAACCTGTTCATGCACCATACGGCAGTCAAATTGATTCTTGATCCGGAGACGGGGGACATCATCGACGCCAACAAAGCCGCCGCGGAATTTTACGGCTGGCCCCGCGAGCGGCTTTTACAAATGAAAATTTTTGACATCAACACGCTGACGGAGGAGGAAATCCGCACGGGGCTGCGCAAGGTCAAGAATGAGAAACGCACACGATTTCAATTCCGCCACCGGCGGGCCGACGGCTCCATTCGCGACGTCGAGGTTTTCAGCAGCCGGATCGACGTTCGGGGAAAGCCGTTTCTGCATTCGATCATCACCGACATCACCGAACGAAAAGAAATGGAAAACCGAATGCGGCAAATGAACGAGGAGCTCGAACAAAAGGTTCAGGAGCGAACGGCCGAGCTGAAAAAAACCATTAACCAACTTGAAGAAACAAACAAGGTATTTGTCGGCCGGGAGCTGAAAATGGCCGAGCTCAAAAAACGGATCGAAGAGCTGGAAACAAAATAAAACACGGCGATGACCGGTCGTCATCCCGCAGCCGAGGCCTGTAATGATTCTGTACACCCGCACCATTGTTTTATCCTATATCGCAACGGACATCGCCTGCCTGGCCGTCATGGTTCTGCTCTGGCGGCAAAACCGCGAGCGAATCAGCGGAACGCATCTGTGGGTCATCTATTATATAGTAAGTCTGTTTGCCCTCATCCTGATGATTCTGCGGGGCGCTATTCCCGACGGGGCATCGGTTATCCTGGTCAACGCCCTGTTTATGGCCGGCACGCTGATCGGTTATCAGGCGCTTCTGCGCTTTGCCGGTGAAATTCGCAGACAAACTTTCAATTATTTCATTCTGGCGGCGGCGATTTTGATCCACGCCTACTTCACGTTCGGCAAACCCGACGTGAACGCCCGAATCTTCAATCTGTCGGCGGTGCTCCTGGTCTTTTTTTCGCAGTGCGCCTGGTTCTGCCTGCGGGGCGCTCCGGAGGCCCAAAGGAAGCTGATGTGGTGGCCCGGCCTGGTTTTTGTTCTCCATATTCTAGTCAGTCTGTGCCGAATGGCCGCGGCCGTTTTCGCCCCCCATGCGCAGGCGGATTTGTTTCAGCAAAACACGACCATTGCCCTGAGCGTGATCGCCTACCAGCTTCTGTTTGTCGCGCTCACTTTCGCGCTGGCGCTCATGTACAACCAGCGGCTCGTCGAAGAGGTTCGGGCGAATGAAGAAAAATTTGAGCTGGCCTTTCAATCCGCTCCTTATACGCTCGTTTTGTCCCGCCTGTCCGACGGAAAGATCCTGGCTATCAATGACAGTTTCACCAGAATCACCGGCTATAGCGAAGCGGACATTCGGGGAAAGACGGCGGCGGATCTGAAGCTGTGGGTCAACGAGGAAGACCGGGCCATTGTTGTCCGGGACCTGCGGGAAACCGGCGCCGTCTTTGAGCGGAAACTGCTGTTTCGGAAAAAATCGGGTGAGATCATGACGGGGCTCCTTTCCGCAAAATGGATTACCATTCAGGATGAAAAGTGCCTGCTGTTCAGCGTCAACGACGTCACCGAACGGGAAAAGGTCCTGGAAGAACTTCGCACCGCGCAGGAGCAGTGGCAGAAAACTTTCGATTCCACCCAGGATGCCATCTGGCTCATGGACCGGAATCACAACATCCTGCGTTCGAATAAAGCCGCCCAGCGCCTTTTCGATCGTCCGGCGGAAAACATGACCGATCGACACTGCTGGGAAGTCGTCCACGGCACGTCGGCGCCGACTCCCGAATGCCCCATTTTACTGGCCAGGGAATCCCTGCGGCGTGAATCCATGGATTTATCCATCGCGGGGAAATGGTATCTTGTCACGGTGGACCCGATTCTGGACAAAGAGGAGCGTTTTGCGGGCGCCGTCCACACCATGACCGACATCAGCGAACGCAGGCAGGCCCAGGAGGAAATCAACCACCTCAATGAGACCCTGGAACAGAAAATCGCCGATCAGACCCGTGATCTGCGCGACAGCCAGGCGGCGCTTCTGAATCTGGTGGACGATCTCAACGAAAACGCGAAAAACCTCACCATGATCAATGACTCCCTGGAAGAGGTCAACCGGGAGCTGGCGTCCTTCAGCTACAGCGTCTCGCACGATCTGCGGGCGCCGCTGCGCACGATCGACGGATTCAGCAACGCCCTTATGGAAGACTACAGCGACCGGCTGGATGCGGAAGGTAATAAATATCTGGAAAGAATCCATCACGCCACGCAGCAGATGAACCGGCTGATCGACGACCTGCTCGGCCTCTCGCGGGTGATGAAATCCGATTTTTACCGGCAGGATTTCAATCTGAGCGAAGTGGTACGCGAGATTTGCGCCGACTTTCACCAGCAGCCTTCGGAAGGCCGGCCGGATCTGGTAATTCAGGACGGCATCGCCGTCAACGCGGATCAGCGCATGATGCGCATCGTCATGACCAACCTGCTGGACAATGCCCGGAAATTCGCGGGGAAAAAGGAGCGGCCGATCCTTGAATTCGGCTCTTTTGTCGAAAACGGCGAAACGGTCTTCTTTGTCCGGGACAACGGCGTGGGATTCAACATGACCTACGCCCAAAGAGTTTTTGAGCCTTTTGAACGCCTCCACCGGGCCGATGAGTTTCCGGGAACGGGAATCGGCCTGGCGACGGTCGCACGCGTCATTTCCCGCCACCGCGGACGCATCTGGGCTGAAGCCCAGGAAGGAAAAGGAGCGACATTTTATTTCACCCTGGGAGCCTGAAAATGCCAAAACCCCTGAACGTGCTCATGATTGAAGATGCGGAAGACGACGAGCTGCTTCTGACCCGCGCACTGAAAAAAAACGGCTATGAACCGAAAGTCGAGCGGGTGCAGACGGCCCGGGAAATGACCCGGGCCCTGGAAAACAGCCCGTGGGATATCATCCTGTGCGACTACCACATGCCGGCCTTCAGCGGCATCGAAGCCATCGACCTGCTGAAGAACACCGGCCTCGATATTCCCCTGATCATGGTATCCGGCGCCATCGGCGAAGAAACGGCGCTGGACTGCATCCACCGCGGGGCGTCGGACTATATCATGAAGGGCAATCTGACGCGGCTGGGCATGGCCGTTAAGCGGGGGCTGGAAGAAAAAGCATTTCGCGACCATCACCGGCAGGACGAGGAGGCGCTGCGCCGAAGCGAGGAAAAGTACCGGACAATCCTGGAAAGCATCGGCGACGGCTATTACGAAACGGACCTGGCCGGCAGCTTTACGTTTTTCAACGACGCCCTGCAGCGAATATGGGGCTACCCGAAAGAAGAACTGCTGGGCCTGAACAACCGGCAATACATGGACGGGGAAACGGCCAAAATGCTGTATCAGGCCCACAACCGGACTTACAAAACGGGCATCCCCGGAAAATTGATGGACTACGAGATCATTCGGAAGGACGGCGGGCGGATAGCGATCCAGCAGTCTTTCACGCTGCTGAAAGATTCCCTGGGCAACACCATCGGCTTCCGGGGGGTCGTGCGCGACATCACCCATCTGAAAGCGCTGGAGCAGGAGAGGGAGGAAACCCTGGGAAAGCTTCGGCAGACGCTGGAGTCCACCGTTCACGCCATGGCGGTGGCCGTGGAATCGAGGGATCCCTACACGGCGGGCCATCAGCGGCGGGTGACGGAGCTTGCCTACGCCATTGCCGCCACGATGGGACTGGAGCCGAACCGGATCAACGGTCTGCGCATGGCCAGCATGATTCATGACCTGGGAAAAATATCCATTCCCACCGAGATTCTCACCAAGCCGACCAAACTGACGAAAATTGAATTTGAAATCGTCAAGACGCACGCAGAGGCAGGATACGAAATTCTGAAGGACATCGCCTTCCCCTGGCCCATCGCGCGGATCGTTTGGGAGCATCACGAGAAGATCGACGGGTCCGGTTATCCCCGGCATTTAAAAGGAGACGATCTTCTGACGGAATCGAAAATCCTGACGGTTGCCGACGTGGTCGAAGCCATGGCGTCCCACCGCCCCTACCGCCCTTCTCTGGGCCTTCAGGATGCGCTGGAGGAAATCACGCGGAACCGGGGGATCCTCTACGACGCGGATGCCGTCGCCGCCTGCCTTACTTTGTTTGAGGAAAAGCGTTTCAGCTTTGCAATATAACGAGTCGCTCGTCATCCTCGCTCATCGCTCGCTGCTTCTTTATCGTCTTGACAAGGGTCAAACGCGCCGGTACAGTACGTCAACCGTGACCGGTTAAAGAATACAGGAGGATTATTCATGGCTTCCCCGAAAAGCGGCACAACGACCTCTCCCTGGACGGACTGGCAAAAACAACTGAACGAGTATCTCGTGGATTCCGCGCAGCGCTCGATCATTTTTGCGGACATTCTGCGCAAGAGAGGCAACAATTACATCAAGCACATTCGAGGCGGCCAGCCGCCGGTTCTGACGTTCAACTACGAGATGATCCTGAACGCCAAGCATTTCGAGCGGCCGGTCAATTACGCGCTGGTTCGCATTTCCGACCGCCGCCGGAAAGACATCGATCCCGAGCAGCAAAACCGCCGCCGCGCGCTTCGGGAACGCCCCGACATTCCCAAACGGCCGATTGTCATCATCGATCCGCGGGCGGGCCACGGCCCCGGCATCGGGGGCTCCAAACGGGATTCGGAAATCGGCATGGCACTGGACCACGGCCATCCGGTTTATTTTGTTCTGTTTTACACGGATCCCCTTCCCGGCCAGACGCTGCCGGATGTCATAGCCGCCATTGAACGGTTCATCGAAAAAGTCACCCAGCTGCACCCCGACGCGGATGCGCCGGCGGTCATCGGCAACTGCCAGGCGGGCTGGGCGGCCGCGCTGGCCTGCGCGGACAAGCCGGGCATCGCCGGCCCCCTGGCGCTCAACGGCGCGCCCCTGTCCTACTGGAGCGGAGTCGAGGGCGTCAATCCCATGCGCTACCGGGGAGGCCTTCTGGGCGGCGTGTGGGTCAATTCATTTTTCAGCGATCTGGGCAACGGCGTGTTTGACGGCGCGAATCTGGTGCTGAACATGGAGCTGTTGAATCCGGCCAACACATACTGGACCAAACAATACAACGTTTATTCAAAGGCAGACACGGAAGAGGAGCGCTATCTCAACTTTGAAAAATGGTGGGGCGGCTTCTTCATGATGAACGACGATGAAATTCACTTCATCGTCCGCAATCTTTTTGTCGGCAACAAGCTGGAGCGAGGCGAACTGGAGCTGCGGGAAGGCCGGAAGGTCAGCCTGAAAGACATCGAAAGCCCGATCCTGGTTTTTGCGTCGATGGGCGACAACATCACGCCGGCCCAGCAGGCGCTCAACTGGATTCCCCGCGTGTACAGCTCCGTGGAAGACATCAAACGGCACGGGCAGGTCATCGTCTATATCGTTCACCAGGAAATCGGCCACCTGGGCATCTTCGTCGCCGGCTCCATCGCCAAAAAGGAGCACCATGAAATCATAGGCAATTTCGACATGATTGACTGCCTGCCGCCCGGCCTCTACGAAATGGTCATCGACGGCGATGTCGGAAGCGGCAAATTCGAAAGCCGGTTTGAACCGCGCACGATGGCCGACATTGCCGCTTACGACGACGGAATACACGATGAAACGGATTTCAGCGTCGTGGCCAAGGTATCCGAAGCCAACGACAATTTCTATCAACTGCTGGTGCGGCCCTTTGTGAAACTCTGGACCACGGAGCTTTCCGCGGAGTTCATCCGCCATCTGCACCCCCTGCGCGTGCAGCGGTATTCGCTGGCCGACATCAATCCCCTGACGCGGCCGCTGCAAAACGTCGCCAACGTCGTGCGCAGGAACCGGAAGGCGGCGGGGCCGGACAATCCGTTTACGGAGCTGGAGAAGGCGGTTTCCGATTATGTGGAAGGCGTGCTCGACATTTACCGCGATTACCGGGACCTCTACCAGGAAGAAATTTTTCAGCAGATTTACGGCAACGGCTGGCTGCGCAGCCTGTTTCCGCCCGTCCAGGACGAGCCGAAGCCTTTAGCCGCCAAACAGGACCATCCCGACTATGACAAGCGGCTGGCCGCCATGAAGCAGGGAGGTTTCGCCGAAGGATTGATCCGCATTTACATGGCCGCGGGCGGCACCAACCAGGGCATCAAAAGGAAGCATTTCGAAGTCGCCAGTGAAATCGCCGCCACGCACCGGGTATTGAGCAAACTGTCCCCGTCGCAGTTCAAAAAAATGATGCGCGAACAGGCCGCCATTCTTCAGGCGGACGAGGAAAGGGCCCTTCAGGCTCTTGCAGCGCTGATCAAAAACAGGGACGACCGCATGGAGGCGCTGAGCATCGCCCGCCGGCTGTTTCTGGCGGACGGCGTTTACAACGACGAGGAAAAAGTGCTGCTCGAAAAGATCAGGAAGGGGCTGGGCCTCGAAGCTGTATAGATGATATACAAAGCAGAAAAGGGGACTAGCAGAAAAGGGGACGGTTCTATTTATTTTGCTATT
>JAQUVQ010000062.1:0-4777 GCA_028693285.1 Smithellaceae bacterium | reverse complement strand
TAGCAGAAAAGGGGACGGTTCTATTTATTTTGCTATTTATTTTGAGAGATGAGCAACGAAAGATAGTTTTTCCTTCACGCTTCAGTGAAAAAATAGAACCGTCCCCTTTTTTGTCTTTTTTGTCCGTCAGTCCAGCAGCCGCGGCTCCTTCAAATGCCGTGGAATCTCGGTGATGCGGGTCGCGGGGCGCGCCCTCAGAATGTGGCCGGGCAAAGGCTTTCCCGCCATCTTTTCCGCCAGCCGGACGCAGTCGAGGAGCTTTTCCAGATCGATGCCCGTTTGGATTCCCATGGCTTCAAACAGATGAACAATATCTTCCGTCGGAACGTTCCAGTATCCGATATCCAGCTCGCTCACCCCGTAAGGCGTGTTGCTCATTCCCCCCAGCGACGCGTCGAAAATGCGGATGCCCTCATCGTAGGCGGCTACGCAATTGGCGAGGGCCGTCCCGCGCGTATTGTGAAAATGCACCGCGAGCTGAATGTCCAGTTTCAGCTCCAGGAGCGCCCGGATCAGTTCTTTTGCCGATTTGGGATCGGCCATGCCGGTCGAATCCACCAGAACAACTTCGGAGGCGCCCATATAGCTGAGTTTGAGCAGAAGCTCGGCGACCTCCTCGGGGCGGACGCGGCCCGTGTAGGGGCATCCGAAGGCCGTCATCAGGTAAATCCGAACGCTCCGGCCATGCCGGGCCGCGGCGTCAAGAAGCGTCGGCAGCACCTTGTTGAGGCTCTCCCTCAAGGATTTTCCGATGTTGATGCGGTTGAAGGTGTCGCTGGCGGAAAGCAGAACCAGCAGCTCGTCGATCTTCGTCACCAGGGCCCGCCGGCAGCCGATTTCGTTGGGCACCAGCCCCACGTAGGTCACCTCCGGCTTCTTGGCGATGCCGGAAACAAGTTTTTCGGCGTCGTACCCTTCAGGAAGCAGGCGCGGATGCGTGAAGGAGGCGCACTCGATCTTCTTCAGGCCCGTTTCCGACAGTTTGTTGATGTAATGGATTTTATCTTCAGTGGACAGGCCGTTGCATATCTCGGGAAAGCCGTCCCGCGGGGACACTTCCACGATGGTCATCGTATTTTCTTTTTTTCTGGCGGATTTTCCCGCCGCATTGGCATTTGGCATAACCGCCCCAGGCCGGAGAAAGTTTTTTTAAACATGTTGCATAATTCATTCCAGCCGGCCGGATCTTTTTATTCCAATCCGTATTCCTTCAATTTCAAATAGAAGGTGCGCCGGCTGATCCCAAGGGCCCGGATGGCTTCCGACCGGTTTGAAGAAGCGGCTAGCGCCTCGGTGATGAGCCTTCGCTCCAGGTCCCGGACGGCCTGGGTCAGATTGAGAGAGGCAGCCCCGCTTTCAGCGGCAGGCGGCGCGGCTCCGTCCCGACTGCGAGATTCCGAAACCAGGAAATTGGGCAGGGAACCGGCATCGATGACGGGCGACTGCGTCATGTTCAGCGCGTAGCTCACAACGCCTTTGAGCTCCCGGACGTTTCCCGGCCAGCGGTACGCATGCAGCATCGCGAGCGCTTCGGGCGAAAACCGGTATTTCTGTTTCTGCGCGGCGCCGCTCGCCTTCAGGAAATGCTCCACCAGCAGATCGATGTCTCCTCTTCTCTCGCGCAGCGGAGGCAGCGGGATCGTGAAGGTATTGAGGCGGAAAAAAAGATCTTCGCGGAATTTCTTCTGCCCGATCAGATCCGCCAGATCCTGATTGGTCGAGGAGATGACCCGGACGTCCACCCTGACGTTCCTGATTCCACCGACTCTTTTAAACGTTCCGGATTCCAGGACCCTGAGCAGTTTGGCCTGGACGGACAGGGAGGAATCTCCAATTTCGTCGAGCAGAATGGTTCCCTCGTGCGCCTCGTCGAAATAGCCTTTGCGTCCCTCGGTCCGCGCGCCGGTAAACGCGCCTTTTTCATAGCCGAAAAGCTCGCTTTCAATCAGGGAATCGGGAATGGCGGCGCAGTTCACGTCGACGAGCTGCTTGTTTTTGCGGCGGCTGGTCTGGTGAATGGCGCGCGCCAGGATTTCCTTGCCCGTGCCGCTTTCCCCGATGATCAGCACGGAAATATCCGATTGGGCCGCCCGCCCGGCGCTCACCAGCGCCCTGCGAAAGGCTTCATCGTCGCCGATCAGTTCGTCAAACGCGCTTCCGGCCAACGTGGCATCCGCATTCGTCGGGGATTCTTCTTTTCCGCGCGGTTGAGCCGCTTGCGATTTTTTGGTTCCAGCCGTCATGGGTTCGGTTTTCTTTCCTGCATGTCTATCCGGTATACAAATTTCGTTCTGAATGTATATAAATCATACATCCCTGTCAAACAGTTTTTACCGCGCGCGGATCAGCGACTGCGCCGCTATTGCCTTTTTTCACTGGTATGGTATTTGCTGTATTCAACGGAAAACAATCTGCAACAAAAGGAGAGTACTTATGGCAGAAATCATCGGATTTTCAAAAGAAGGCCCCGTCGGCATCATCACGGTCAGCAACCCGCCGGTGAACGCCCTGTCGCAGGCGGTTCGCTCGGGAATCAA
The DNA here is from genome assembly GCA_028693285.1 of Smithellaceae bacterium. Taxonomy (GTDB): domain Bacteria; phylum Desulfobacterota; class Syntrophia; order Syntrophales; family Smithellaceae; genus UBA8904. The sequence goes on along the minus strand of JAQUVQ010000062.1, from coordinate 2,240 downwards.
AGCGGGGATCGAGAAGGGCATTGCGGATGCCGCCGTTTCGGCAATGGTGATCATCTGCGAGGGCCGGACGTTTATCGCGGGCGCGGACATTCGGGAATTCGGCCGCCCGCCGATGGAGCCGCACCTGCCGGACGTCTGCCAGTTCATTGAAGATTCTCCAAAGCCGGTTATTGCGGCGATTCACGGAACGGCCCTGGGCGGAGGCCTGGAAATCGCTCTTTCCTGTCATTTCCGCATTGCGCTTGCCTCCGCGAAAGTAGGTCTTCCCGAAGTCAAACTGGGGCTTCTGCCCGGCGCGGGCGGCACACAGCGGCTGCCGCGTGTGGCAGGCGTCCAGTCAGCCCTGGAGATGATCACCTCCGGCACGCCGGTGGCGGCGGTGAAGGCCAAAGCCATGGGCATTCTGGATGAAGTCGTTGAAGGCGATCTGAAAGCGGCGGCGCTTGCCTTTGCCAAAAAAGTCGTTTTGGAGAAACGCCCCATACGCAAAGTAAGCCAGCTTCAAGCCAAAGCCGATTCTCCCAGTGTTTTTGAAGACTTCGCCAAAGCCAACGCCCGCAAGTTCCGCGGTTTCATGGCGCCTTTCAAGTGCATTGAAGCCGTCAAGGCCGCCACGGAACTGCCTTTCCCGGAAGGCATGAAACGGGAAAGGGAAATATTCGTAGAGCTGCACGATTCCGATCAGTCCAAGGCCCAGCGGCATGTTTTCTTTGCCGAGCGTGAAGTCGTCCGCATTCCCGGACTGCCCGACGATCAGCCGACCCGCGAGATTAAATCCGTTGGCGTCCTGGGCGCAGGCACAATGGGCGGCGGCATTGCCATGTGCTTTGCCAATGCGGGCATCCCCGTCATGCTGCTGGACGTCAAGCAGGAATTTATCGACCGGGGCATGGCCGTTATTAAAAAGAATTACGCCAACACCGTCGCCAAGGGCTCGCTCAAGCAGGAGGTCATGGAAAAACGCCTGGCGCTGATCCAGCCCACGCTGGCCTATGAAGACCTGAAAGATGTGGACCTCGTCATCGAAGCGGTCTTTGAAGACATGGCCGTCAAGAAGGAGGTCTTCACGAAGCTCGACGCGGTTTGCAAACCCGGCGCGATTCTGGCTTCGAACACCTCCTACCTCAACGTCGATGAAATCGCCGCCATCACAGGGCGGCCGCAGGATGTCATGGGCATGCATTTCTTCAGCCCCGCCAACGTCATGCGGCTGCTGGAAAACGTCCGGGGCGCGAAGACTTCCCCCGAGGTTTACGCCACGGCCATGAAGACCGGAAAAAAGATCGGCAAGGTGCCGGTCCTGGTCGGCGTCTGCGACGGATTCGTCGGAAACCGGATGCTCGCCAAGCGCACACGCGAATGCGGCTTCATGCTGGAGGAAGGAGCGCTTCCCTGGCAGATCGACCGGGCGATCTACAACTTCGGCTTCCCGATGGGCCCCTACCGAATGGGCGACATGGCGGGCCTCGACATCGGCTGGCGGAACCGCAAGGCCAAGTTCGGCTCGCTCACGCCGCGCGAACAAAAGAACAACCTCCTGGACAAAATCTGCGAAATGGGGCGCTACGGACAGAAGACGGGTTCAGGCTTCTACAAGTACGATGAGAAGCGCAACGCGACGCCCGATCCGATGATTGAAGAACTCATCATCAACCACTCGAAGGAAGTCGGCATCGCCAGGCGGACCCTCACGGATCAGGAAATTATCGAACGCGCGATTTATTCGATGATCAACGAAGGCGCGAAGATTCTGGAGGAAGGGATCGCCGCGAGGCCCCTGGACATCGACGTGGTCTGGCTTTATGGATACGGCTTTCCGGTGTACCTGGGCGGCCCGATGTTCTATGCTGATACGGTAGGTTTGAAAAAAGTCTATGACGCAGTCCTGAAGTACCGGGATTCGGTGGGAGCCGAATACTGGACGCCCGCGCCATTGCTGGAAAAGCTGGCCAAAGAAGGAAAAGGATTTTACTCCAAATAAAAATTCGGAACGGGGAAAAGGGAGGGGATGATGAAGTATCAGGAGGTTTACGCGCATTCGATTTCTGAGCCGGACGCCTTTTGGGGCAAAGCCGGGGAAGCCATAGAGTGGACGAGGAGGTGGGACAAAGTTCTGGATGACAGCGGCAAGCCCTTTTACCGGTGGTTTGCAGGCGGAGAATTAAACACCTGCTATAATGCATTGGACTACCACGTAGAAAACGGCCGGAAAGACCAGACCGCCATCATCTACGACAGCC
>JAQUVQ010000012.1 GCA_028693285.1 Smithellaceae bacterium | reverse complement strand
CTTCTGATGGCGCTCTTCACCAATCCGGTCATTGACGCGGTGAAAAACATTGTCACCTGATCAGCAAGTGCGGCAGCGGATGAAGGATTTGTAACCCCGAAACCATGATCTGGCAATAAAATAGCCCCCTTGGAGCAATTGGCCCAAGGGGGTTTTTTTTCTTGACAAGGGATTATTTTTATTGTTAGGGTCGCCGAACGCTTGGATCCGCAAGGACTGAGACGGAAGGAAATATTCAGAGAAATCTTAGCCTCTCGTCTCGCGACCGGAGGCTTTTTTTATGGGGAATCTAAAAGTCATCGAATCCGCCAAAGCAATGCAGTCGCATTGTGAGCAGTTCAGGCTTGCCGGCAAGAAGATATCCTTTGTCCCGACCATGGGCTATTTTCACGAGGGGCATCTTTCCCTCATGAAGGAAGCCCGCAGAATCGCCGACCACGTAGTCGTCAGCATTTACGTCAATCCCACACAGTTCGGTCCCAAAGAAGACTTCTCCAAATACCCGAGAGATTTTGATCGGGACGAGGACATGGCGAAGAGCGCAGGCGTTGATGTGATCTTTTTCCCGTCGAACCAGGACATGTATCCGGAAGGCTATCAGACCTATGTCAACGTGGAGAAGGTCACAGAGAATCTATGCGGCTTGTCACGCCCCGGCCATTTCCGCGGCGTCACGACCGTGTGCTGCAAATTGTTCAATATCGTGAAACCCCACAGCGCCGTTTTCGGCAGGAAAGATTATCAGCAACTGGCCGCCATCAAACGCATGGTTGCCGACCTGAACATGGATCTGGAGATCGTCGGCATGCCGACCTTCCGGGAGCCGGACGGTCTGGCCATGAGTTCCCGCAATGTTTATCTCAGCAAAGAGGAGCGGACTTCGGCGCTCACGCTGGTGAGTTCGCTGAAGACGGCGCAGAAGCTTTATGCCGAAGGCGAAAGAAACGCGGTCAAGATCATCCGGCAGGCGGAAAAACTCATCACGAGCGCGCCTTTTACCTCCATTGATTATATAAAAATATGCGATGCAGCCACCCTGGAAGACGTTTTAGAGATCAAGGGGGAGGTCGTGATGGCCCTGGCCGTCAAAGTGGGGAAAACCCGTCTGATCGACAATTCCGTTTTGGGCGAGAAGCTTGAAGCGTAAATAAAATCTGGAAACAGGAGAGCGAAAAAAGCCATGCAGAGATTTATGATGAAGTCGAAAATCCACCGCGCCACCGTTACGGATGCCGACCTGCATTACGAAGGCAGCATTTCGATTGACGAGAAGCTGATGGAAGAAGCGAACATGGTGCCGTATGAACAGGTGGAGATATACGATGTCAATAACGGAGAGCGGTTTTCAACGTATATCATCAAGGGCAAGCGGAACTCCGGAACGATCTGTCTCAACGGCGCCGCCGCGCGCAAGGTCGCCAAAGGCGACCTGGTCATCATCGTAACCTATGTGGCGGTAGATGATGCGGAGGCCAAAAACTGGAAGCCCAAGTGCGTTCTGGTGGACGCGAAAAACAAGATTAAAAAAGTCTCCAAATAATTACGTTTGCCTTGAGCAGCAACTCAATATTTTGAAGGAAGCATTCCCATGCTTCCTTATTTCTATTTTTATTCAATAGAAAATTTCAAAAAATAGAACCGTCCCCTTTAATCCCCTTTAATTCTTTAATTCCCTTGATCAATGACTGCCCGAGTTCTTCCGGTTCCGGGATGATCCTGTCGGAAATCGTGCGTTTGAAGAACAAAAAATCACCCAAAGTAAAATAATGCGACATACGGTTGTCGTTGTGACATTGAACTATCAGAACCAACCCGATAAAGTCAATGCCGAAAGAGGGGAGGTATTGGCCATGGAAACAACGATCAAAGTGTATCTGGAAGGACTGACACTCGGAGAGATTCAGATCCACAAACATGTTGCCGTCATTCCGGTCATGGCGACAAACGGTTCCGGACCGGACTACCTGACCATGAAGGAGGCGATGGACCGCAGGCTGATTCAGATCGGGGAAGTGGGAGAGAGCGGCCATGTTCCGGAGCTGAAGGTCGTCAACAGCGGCCTGAAGCCTGTTTTGCTCCTGGACGGGGAAGAGCTGGCCGGGGCCAAGCAGAACCGGGTCCTCAACACCACCGTCCTGATCAGGGAAGAATCGGAAACCATCATTCCGGTAAGCTGCACCGAGCACGGCCGCTGGTCCTACCGGTCGCGGTACTTCGAGGAATCCTGCCACATCATGTCGGCCAGATTGCGCGGGGTCAAGAACGCGTCGGTGCACGAGAACCTGAAAGACAGACGCGCTTTTGTATCCGATCAGTTCGCCGTATGGGACGGGATCAGATTTCAGGCGGCGGCCAACAAAGTCGATACTCCGACCGGAGCCATGAGGGACGTACTGAAGGCAAAGCAGGAAGACCTGGACGATTTTCTGGAACATTTTCCGCTGATGGACAGACAGAACGGCCTGCTGGTCATGGTGAACGGTGAGGTTGTCGGCATGGACGTGATCTCGAGGAAAGAGGCCTTCGCGTTGCTGCATTCAAAGCTGGTCAAAAGCTACGTCATGGACGCGCTGACGGAAATGCCGAAAAAGGGGAAAGACACCGGCATGATGAAAGCGGCAGACTTCCTGAAAAAGATTCCGGTCTGCGGGGAAAGCGCCTTCGACTCCGTGGGCTACGGGCGCGATTACCGCTACGAGGGGGAAGGTCTGGTGGGCTCAGCTCTGGTTCATGAGGGTACGGTGATCCATATGGCTTTCTTTCAGACCGGCAAAGCAAGAAATGAAGGCCGCATGTCCTCCGTCAACCGCAGACGGGCATACCGGACGAATCAGTAACCGGCATGGAGGCGCACATTTTATGAAATATCTAAAACGAAAGATTTTTGTATCCCTCGTCCTCCTGCTGTCAGTGCCCGCTGCCGTCAGTGCTGACACGACTATTTACGACAAGCATTACGACCGGCGGGGATACGAGAAAGAGTCAGGAGCTACGGTAGTCATGTATGACAAAAACTGGAACCGCACCGGCTATCAGAAAGACGGCAGGATTTACGACAAAAACTGGAATCTGCAAGGGTACAAGAAAAAAGGCGGCACGACCGTAATCTATGATAAACAATGGAACCGCGCAGGTTACGAAAAAGACAATAAAATACATGATAAGCAATGGAATCTGAAGGGATACAGGAAACGCTGATCGTGAAACATTAACAAAAAAGGGAGGCTGTATGACCACATTTTCCAATTCCCGGCTTGGCACCTACGAACAGTGCCCGCTCAAATACAAATATCAGTATATCGACAAGATCAAAGTCGAGGAGGCCAAAACCGTCGAAGCCTTCATGGGGAGCTGTGTCCATGAGGCGCTGGAAAAGCACTACAGAGCCCTGAAACTGCAAAAGCACAACACGCTGGAAGAACTGCTGGCCTATTACAATCACCTGTGGGCAAAAAACTGGTCGGACGACATCAAAATTGTCCGGAAAGAATACACGGCGGAAAATTACCGCCTGACCGGAGAGAAATGCGTAACAGACTATTACAACCGGTATGCCCCCTTTAAAGAACGTGTGCTGGGCATCGAGACTGTAGAATACGTCAACCTCGATCCGGAAGGTCAGTTCAAGTGGAACGTCCGGATGGACAGACTGGATTACGCAGGCGATGGAAAATACGAGATCCACGATTACAAAACCGCGGGATACCTTCCCAAACAGGAGCAGGCGGATGAAGACCGTCAACTGGCGCTTTACTCCCTCTGGGTAAAAGAAAACTTCAAGGATGCGAGAAATATAGAACTGGTCTGGCATTACCTGGCCTTTGACCGGGAGCTGCGCTCCGAAAGAACCGCGGAGCAGCTGGAGAATCTCCGGAAAGAAACATTGCAGGCAGTAAAGAAGATCGTCAGCGCCGAAGAATTTCCGGCCAAAGAGTCCAACCTCTGCAACTGGTGCGAATATCAATCGATGTGCCCGAAATGGGCGCACCTGTATAAAGTGGAAGCCTTGCCGCCAAAGGAGTTCAAAGAAGAAGACGGCGTCCGTCTGGTGGAAGAGCTTTCCGTCCTTTCCGAACAGAAGAAAAAACTGGAAGAAAGAATCGACACGATCAAGCAGGACCTCATCGACTATGCAAAACAAATCGGCGTGGAGGTGGTTTTCGGCTCCGGCAAAAAGGCAACCGTTTCAATAAGAAAAGATGTTGATTTCCCACCAAAGCATTCGGAAGAACGGGCGGAGCTGATCAGCCTTCTCAAACAGGAAGGCCTCTGGGGTGACGTGGAAGACCTGGATGTGTTCGCTCTGAAAAAAATCATCCACAACAGGGACTGGAGCGAAGAAATTCTTAATAAACTGAAGCCCTACCAGGAAGAAAAAACAACCGCCACCGTGCGGCTGGCAAATCTGAAGAAGGAGGAATAAAAACATCTTTGCGAAAAAGTATCTGATGAACCCTTGAATAATCAATAGGATAGGTGTATGAAAACATACAGCAACTGCGGACGGCCCATCCAGGAAAACGACATGAAGAATGCGGCGGAGACTTTAGGCGAGCTTGAGGAATCGTCATCCGACGAGTATGACGAACAGAATCTCTGCCAGGCCTGCAAAGAAGAATTGGGCATGCTCAGCCTGATGGGATTTGGCGCGTGAACTCTGAGGGCCAAGTCGCTCTTGTTTATGGCAAACAGTAAATATTGTATGGTAATAACATACAAATGTATGGTATAAGCATACACACCATGGGACTTTTAGCAGAAATACTATCATCGAATATTCGTGCGGAAATATTTCGCAACCTCTTTGGTATAGAAAAACAAAGCCTTCACCTGCGTGAAATCGAAAGACGGACCGGTTTTGCCGTTGGAACTGTCCAGCAGGAAATCAAAAAATTACAGCGACTGGACATCATTACCAGAATCAAGGACGGCAATCGCATTAATTACAAGGCCAATACGAATCACCCGCTTTATCCGGAAATCAGAAATCTTGTGCTCAAGACCAGTGGGCTTGCCGATGTATTAAAAACCGCGTTGTCCACGGAAGCGAAAATCAAGATAGCGTTTGTCTTTGGTTCTTTTGCCCGAAAAGAAGAAAAAGCCGCAAGCGATGTTGATTTGATGGTCATCGGCGACATCGGCCTCAGAAAACTGACCGGTCTTTTGATGGAAGCATCGGAGAAACTTGGCCGGGAAATTAATCCCTACCGGTTAACTGAAATTGAGTTCATCAAAAGAAAAAAAGAAAAAGATCATTTTCTTCAGCAAGTGCTGGAGTCACCCAAGATATTTATAACAGGTACGGAAGATGAGCTTAGCGCAATGGGCCGATAATGGCTGGTTAAGACCTCATAAAACCAGTGCCAAAGAAATCAGTGACTTATTAAGGATCGTTGAGCGCGATTTGCAGGACGCAGCAGGAAGTATCTCTGCTGATTGGCGCTTCGGCATTGCCTACAACGCGGCCCTGAAACTGTGCACCATTTTACTATACGCTTCCGGCTACAAACCGGAAAAAGCCTTACAGCATTACCGCACCATTCAGGCATTGCCCCTGATCCTGGGCAGTGCATACAAAGAAGATGTAAAATACCTGGACACCTGCCGCAACAAAAGAAATACCGCCGAATATGATTATGTCGGTGTGGCCGCTACTGATGATGTGGATGAATTGATTGATTTTGTAAAAGAACTGCGTGAAACAATCATCAAATGGCTGGAAGAAAAACATCCGCAGTTGGTAAGCGGGGAGAAGATTTGAGCCGGAATCAAACAAAAATTCTCGAGGCAATCGCCGCTGATCCGCGCATTATAATAAACGGCTTGCCGGAAATAGCTGGCATCGGTACTACGGCAGTGGAAAACAATCTGAAGAAACGAAAAAGCAAAATTTAGGACCTGCCCCATTCATTGGCTCAAGAATCATTAAATAATGCGACCTACCGTTGTCGTTTTGACATTGATTTTACAGAGGGATGGCCATAATCTTCACACAAAATGAAGAATTTGCGATGAACCCTTGAATTATCAAGAGGATAGGTGTATGAAAACGTGCAGCAACTGCGGACAACCCATCCAGGAAAACGACATGAAGAATGCGGCGGAGATTTTAGGCGAGCTTGAGGAATCGTCATCCGACGAGTTTGACGAACAGAATCTCTGCCAGACCTGCAAAGAACAATTGGGCATGCTCAGCCTGATGGGGTTTGGCGCGTAAACTCTGAGGGCCATTACTATGCGCAAAGTTGAAAATCAAAATAAGGAATTCAAACAGGCATGGAATGACAACTGTTTGAAAACCATTTGCGCTTTTGCCAACACCGGCGGCGGAAAACTTTATATCGGCATTGACGATGAAGGAAAGCCGGTGGGCGTAAAAGACGCCGCCAAATATCTCGACGACATTCCCAATAAAACCAAGGACATCCTGGGCATTACGCCGGAGGTCAAACTGAAAAAGAAAAACGGCAGGGAGATTCTTGAAGTCACGGTTGCGGCGTTCTCCGCCCCGATTTCCTATCATGGCCGCTTTTACACACGAAGCGGCAGCTCCTCGATCGAAATCAAGGGGCCCGAACTGGTGGAAATGCTGATGCAGAAATCCGGACGCTCCTGGGACGGATTTATCGAAGAGCGCGCGACCCTCAAAGACATCGACCCCGCCGCCATAAAGAAATTCCGGGAACTGGCCGTCGCCAAAATCCCGCAGATCGTTAAGGAAAAAAGCGTCGAAGCCATTCTTCAGAAATTAAATCTTCTGGATAAGGGCAAACTGCGTCGAGCAGCTATATTGCTTTTCGGGAAAAACCCGAAGCAGTTTTACATCACCGCCTATATCAAGATCGGCAAATTTGTCAGCGCCACCGATCTGATCAGCACAGATGATATTGAGGGCAATCTTTTTGATCAGGTGGACAAGGCCATTGAAATCCTGCGGATCAAATATCTGCTTTCCAACATCACATATGAAGGCATTTACCGCAAAGACAATATGGAATATCCGGAAGAGGCCCTGCGTGAAGCGATCATCAACGCCGTGATTCACCGCAACTACATGGGAGCGCACACCCAACTTCGGATTGATCCGGAAAGCCTCAATCTCTGGAATGAAGGCGGCCTGCCGCCCGGCATCGGTGTGGCCGATTTAAAGAAGCGGCATTTGTCCCGGCCGCGCAACGAGCTTCTGGCCGACGTCTTTTTCAAAGCGGGCATGATTGAAGCCTGGGGACGCGGCACTATAAAGATTGTGGATGAATGCAAAAAAGCCGGGCTGCCCGAACCGGAATTTCGGGAACAGTTCGGGGGATTGTCCGTCCATTTCCGCAAAGCGGACAAGGCCCAAGTTGGGGCCCAGTCAGGGGCCCAGTCGCAGGCCAGATCGGTACTTCGCGGGGAACGAACGGGTAGGCGGCCAGAGTTGCAGCCAGAGTCGCTGGATATTCGGGTGATGCGCCTCCTAATCCAAGCGCCGTTAAGCAAGGCCGAACTGTCTGCAAGCCTTGGGCATAAAGTAATATCGGGCCATTTAAACAAGGTTATTCGTGAGCTTTTGCAAAACAAAACGATTGAATACACGATTCCAGATAAGCCCCAAAGCCGTATGCAAAAGTACCGTCTTACAGAAAAGGGACGGCGACTTGTAGCCGGGATCAGAAGGGATAAATAATAACGCAAGGGATCAGAAAACTTATGTTTCATGACCTGACCCCATTTAATGATTTAATGCCCATGCGGGTGAAGAATCCCATATCCATGTGGGCACTGCCGAGAAAACGCCGGGGAAAACGCCGGGGGAAATTGTTGAGCGTCTCCAGAGTCATCCCCGCTTGACTATACCGGAATTGGCCGAACAAGCAGGCAAATCAGCAAGCGCGGTGGAACGGGCGATAAGAAAGCTTCGTGAGGCAGGTCGGATAAAACGCGTCGGCCCGGCCAAAGGTGGGCACTGGGAGGTTGTGAAGTTAGGTTTCTCTCACGCATGATTTGATTCATGCACATTCACAGGTGATCGCCGACAGCAAGCCTGCGGAAAAAGATATTATGATAAAAGTGATCATAAATTTGATAACTGAAGAGAAGTGATGCGGGGATGTGGGATTTGGGTACTGTCTCTCACTATAAAAGGTGGATTGATATTTTGAAGGATGTCCCCTGGAAGGCTCACTTCTACATTATGAATGAACAAATGATTCATTGTTTGGAGCCTAATATAACATCATGACAGCCTCAGGCATCTACGAAACCTTAATTACTAAAGTTCTTCAGCGCAGGCTGGAAAAACTTCAATCAGAATTTTATATTCAAAGGCAGCCGCTTGACGCAAGTGAGGCGGCTCTTTATTTATCACGGTTCCTCGGATTTATCCTCGAATCTGCATTGGATGCTCTTCCCAATGAAGATGATCGCATTGCAAGGCAGATCGAAATATCAAACGCCCTGATAAGATGGCTTGCTGATTATGTAAAGGATGTAGAGCTTTCTGAAAATCTCATTGAGTCACAGGGACAAATTCTCACAGCCCTATTTGCAAAGAACAATCCGATCGCTGCCGATCTTCAAGCCCACGTTGCAAAAATAACGCCACTAACCGGCTTGTCACAGAGCGAATTATTTACCGGCAGCAATGTGGGACTTTCACTGGAATCGGAACTTAAACGAGAAATACTCTCCTGTGATGAAATATGGTGGCTGGTTTCATTTATCAAATGGACGGGTATTCGTGTTTTTGCCGAAGAGCTCAAAGACTTTACAGGGAGTGGTCGCAAACTGCGTGTTATTACAACATCCTATATGGGAGCGACAGATCAATCAGCGGTCGAATTTCTAGCGGCGCTTCCCAATACAGAAATTAAGCTGAGTTACAACACATCTCAGGAGCGACTTCATGCAAAGGCCTATATTTTTTTGCGTAACACGGGGTATGATACCGGCTACATCGGGTCGTCAAATATTTCCCGTTCAGCCCTGACCAACGGATTAGAGTGGAATCTTAAAGTCACGACTCAAGAAATTCCAAACATTATCAATAAATTTAAATCTACTTTCGAAACTTATTGGGCTTCACCTGATTTTGAATTTTACTGTGCAGGTGATGAAGAGTCTCATGAACGACTCAAAAAATCATTGAAAAGTGCACTCGGTTACGATCGCGAAGGCGAACCCGCTTTTTTCTTTGATATCAAACCACACATCCATCAAAAGGAAATTCTTGAACGTCTAACCATAGAGCGTGAGGTTCATCATCGATGGCGAAATCTTATCGTGGCTGCAACAGGGACAGGCAAGACGATTATTTCTGCGTTCGATTTCAGCCGATTTCTGGATAAGAATCCTTATGCAAAGTTTCTTTTTGTTGCGCATCGCGACGAAATTCTCAGACAGGCGCGTCAGGCTTTTCGCGGTATATTGAAAAAAACATCCTTCGGTGAACTTTGGGTAGGGAATTCAGAGCCGGAACACTATAATCAGTTATTCGCCTCTGTGCAGACACTGAACAACAGAATAAATACACTGCCACTTGCTCCTGATTTCTATGACTTCATCATTATTGATGAAGTGCATCACATAGTGGCTGAGAGTTATCGGTCGATCATCAATCGTTTTTCGCCGAAAATTCTCCTTGGATTGACAGCAACGCCTGAGCGCATGGATGGCGGCAACATTCTTGAAGATTTCTGCGACATTATTGCTGCAGAGCTACGGCTGCCGGACGCGATAAATCGACGTTATCTTTGTCCGTTCCAATATTTTGGTGTTGACGACACGGTAGATCTTTCTCGCGCTCAGTGGGTAAATGGACGATATTTGCCATCGGAATTGACAAGGCTCTATAGTGCTGATGATCTTCGTGTACGTCATATATACCAAAACATGGTGGATATCATTGGTGACTTAAATGCCATTAAATGTTTGGCTTTCTGCGTATCTCAGGATCATGCGCAGTTTATGGCTGAGAAGTTTCTGCTTCTTAATATTAAAGCAGCGGTGCTTACCAGTCAAAACAGCCATGAACGCGCAACTCTCAGAGAACAGCTAACCCGCGGTGAAATAAATATCCTCTGTGTTGTGGATATATTCAATGAAGGTGTCGATATTCCAGAGATTGACACAATTCTTTTTTTGCGGCCTACGGAAAGTCTTACCATATTTCTTCAACAGCTTGGGCGCGGTCTTCGTTTAACAGAAGGTAAAGAGTGCTTGACGGTTCTTGATTTTGTTGGAAATGCCCGTGCTGAATATGATTTTGGATCCAAATTTAGGGCATTGGTTGGCAAAAGTCACATTTCAACGGTCGAAGAAGTTGAGCAGAACTTTCCCCATCTTCCGCTCGGATGCTCCATTATCCTGCAGAAGCAGGCAAAAGAAATTATTCTTCGCAATATAAAAAATGCTATTGCAACGCAACGGCGTCTCATAGGTTGGCTTCGTTCTTATCCAGAACAGACAAATCTTCCGCTTACGCTTAAAAATTTCCTTCGTTTTAATACAGCTGTGACTCTGGAAGATATTTATAAGAGCAAGATCGATGGAGGGGGCGGATGGAATCGCCTTTGCATCAAAGCCGGTTTGTCAACTCGTCAGATTGATCAAACGATTGAACAGGCAATCTACAGAGCGATAGCCAATCGTATACTGCAATGCACTTCCCGCTCATATCTTTTATTTCTCACCAAACTGCTTCGCAATGGTTTTACATGGGATGAATCAGACCCCATAGAAAATCAGATGGCAATGATGGCATACTATGATTTCTGGCAGACGCCGGCAAGAAATTTCAATTTTTCAACTCTAGAGGAGAGTATCGCTGCTCTTGGGAGGGATGCAACGCTTGTTGCAGAGCTTGATGAGGTTCTCGAACTTGTTTTGGATTCACTAGACGTCGCGGAAATGCCTATGAATATTGATCCACTATCCGCACTATCGCTCCATGCACGTTATAGTAGGGATCAAATTCTGGCGGTTTTTGGAAAAAACAGTTTTGAAAAGAAGTCAAAAAGTCGAGAAGGGGTTGTCGAGATAAAATCGCTGAACTTAGAACTTCTCTTCGTCACACTTCAAAAGACTGAAAAGAAATTTTCCCCAACCACTCTGTATCACGATTACGCCATTAGCGAATATCTCTTTCATTGGCAATCACAAAACACAGCCAGCCCCGACAAGGGAAAAGGCAGATCATATATTGAACACATGCAAAGGGGAAAAAGAATTATTCTCCTTGTACGGGAACGTAATGAAGATGAATATGGCAGAACAATGGGATTTGTCAACCTCGGGCCAGTCAGCATCGCGGCACATAATGGCAGTAAGCCAATGAATATAACGTGGAGACTTGAAGTGCCATTACCATCATTCCTATGGAATGATGCTGCAAAACTTGCCGTGGGGTAAGGGAATCATTAGAAATTAAATTATTTGACCGGTTCTATTGATTTTCTCAAATTCTCCCCGTAGAAAGAAAAGTGTACCGTTTACCTTGCCCATGAATATTGATATGCGGAACATCTAATGGAAGAGGAAAAAGTAATAGTCAAAACAAGCATTTCCCATCCTCTTCGGATTGATGAAGTGAAGGTGCCCAACGGCGCCGGCATCATCGGCATGACGTTGTGTCCCGGCAAGAAAATCAACAGTGCCCAGTCCGGCCCATGGAATCGTGATCTGGATATGGATTTGAAAGCAATTCAGGCCTGGGGCGCGCGGGCTCTGGTGAACCTGATGGAAGAGCATGAATATGAACTTTTGCGCGTTCCGGATTATGTGGAAAAGGTGAATTCTTTTCCGATGGAATTCTACCATCTTCCGATCACTGATGTTCATCCCCCCGACCAACGATTTTTTGATCTGTGGAAAAGCGCCGGGCCGAAACTGCGACAAATTCTGCTGGACGGCGGAAAGATTCTGATCCACTGCCGGGGCGGTCTGGGACGAACCGGTACGGTGGCGGCTCAATTGCTGGTGGAACTGGGCATGCCGCATGAAAAGGCAATTCAGGCGGTACGCGATGCCCGTCCTGACACAATCGAAACACGGGATCAGGAAAAATATGTTTACTCCTGCAGGCCGGTGAACGAGCGGTTGAGCGTTGAGCATTTTTCGGGCTGTCTTCTGGGCGGCGCAGTCGGCGATGCGCTGGGTGCGGCGGTCGAGTTTGATTCCATCGGCGCCATCCGCAGGCAATACGGCGAAAACGGCATTGAGAATTACGCGCCCTGCTATGGCAGGAAAGGCGCGATCACCGATGACACGCAGATGACGCTTTTCACGGCGGAAGGGCTTTTGCGGGCCTGGTGTCGTAAAAAGCAGGGAATCGTTCCGGCGGAATATCCTGAGATGGTTCATCGCTCTTATCTGCGCTGGCTTTCAACACAGGGCGTAAGATCAGCCCACGAGGATTTCGATCTCGCTCAGAATGGATGGCTGCTGACGGTTGCCGATCTGCACCATCGCCGGGCGCCGGGCAACACCTGCCTTTCCGCTCTGCAAAGCGCGAAGATGGGGACACCGGAAAAACCGATCAATAACAGCAAGGGATGCGGCGGTGTGATGCGCGCCGCGCCGGTCGGTCTGTTTGCGGCTAAAGCTATGCAATCCGAGGGGAATCACGGCGAAGTATGGAAAGAAATATTCGATCTGGGCTGCCGGATTGCCGCGATTACGCATGGCCACCCGTCGGGTTATCTGCCTGCGGGATGTCTGGCGACGATCATCTGCGGCATTATTTCAGGACTTACGATTGAGGAATCCATCAAAGAATCGGTGACGGTCTTAAAGAAAGCCAAGGGGCATGAAGAAACACTGGATGCCGTCACGCTGGCAATGGCACTTTGGAAAAAGAAAACGGCAAAGCCCGCTCCGGAAACCATCGAAAAAATGGGTGGCGGCTGGGTTGGCGAAGAAGCGCTGGCGATTTCTCTTTACTGTGCCCTGGCCGCGGAAGGTGATTTTGCCAAAGGGGTTCGCCTGGCGGTCAATCATACCGGCGATTCGGACAGCACCGGTTCGATCACCGGCAATATACTGGGGGCCATGCAGGGGAGGGCGGCAATTCCCGCGCCCTGGCTTGAAGAATTGGAACTAAATGCAGTTATTGAAGAAATCGCCGGTGATCTGTTTGTACTTTATGATGATGGAGATCACTGGCAGAAGAAGTATCCCGGATATTAAAAAGCAGGTTTCAATGGCGATTCATATTATTCCCGTCAATAAACTCAGTGCTAAAGCCTTAAAAGGGGTTATCGAAGAATTTGTTTCCAGAAACGGGACGGATTATGGCGCCATCGAGGCTTCCCTTGAAACAAGTTTCCAACAGGTAAAAAACAAGCTCAAAAATGGATCAGCCGTTCTTATTTTTGATGACGAAACCGAGACCACCAATATATTCCCGGCGGATGATCCTGTTTTGAAAAAGCTTGAGGCTGAGAGCGACTAAAATTCCCGATCGTGGGGAGAATAAAGATATTGAACTGGCCGGATGAGTATGTTAACAGAGTCCGCAATTGATCAAGAAATTTTCACAATTATTGGAGGAACATAATGGCTTTTCAGGAAATTGATAAAAGTTTGAAATATAAGGTTGCGGATTTGTCGCAGGCGGCCTGGGGCAGAAAAGAAATGGACCTGGCGGAAAACGAAATGCCGGGGCTCATGGCGGTGCGCAAGAAATACGGCCGCCAAAAGCCGTTCCGGGGGCTGAAAATCATGGGCAGCCTGCACATGACCATCCAGACGGCCATGCTGATTGAAACACTCAAAGAGTTGGGCGCCGATCTGCGATGGGCGTCCTGCAATATCTTCTCCACGCAGGACCACGCGGCGGCGGCGATTGCCAAAGCCGGATCGGCGGCGGTTTTCGCCTGGAAGGGCGAGACGCTGGAAGAATACTGGTGGTGCACGGAGCAGGCGCTGACCTGGCCGGACGGCTCCGGTCCGGATATGATTGTGGATGACGGAGGCGACGCCACTCTGTTTATTCATCAGGGCGTCAAAATTGAAAAGGATCCCAAACTGCTCCGGCAAAAGGCGGACAACAAGGAATTCGCCATCATTCTGGAGAGGCTTGCGCAGGCCTGGAAGAAGAATCCGAAGCGCTGGCAGAAGGTCGCCGCCGGCATTCGCGGCGTGTCCGAAGAAACGACCACGGGCGTTCATCGCCTCTACCAGATGCAGGCGGCAGGCGAACTGCTGTTTCCGGCCATCAACGTGAACGATTCCGTGACCAAGTCCAAGTTCGACAATCTTTACGGCTGCCGGGAGTCTCTGGCGGACGGCATCAAGCGGGCGACGGACATCATGATTGCCGGCAAGATGGTGGTGGTCTGCGGCTACGGCGATGTCGGAAAAGGATGCGCCCAGTCGATGCGCGGATTCGGAGCGCGAGTGGTGGTGACCGAAGTCGATCCCATCTGCGCCCTGCAGGCGGCGATGGAAGGCTACGAGGTCCGGACGCTGGAAGAGGTGGCGTCCGCCGCGGACATCTTCGTGACGGCTACCGGCTGCTGCGACGTCATTACGGGCCGCCACATGGAAAAGATGAAGAATGAGGCCATCATCTGCAACATCGGCCACTTTGACAGTGAAATCGACATGCACTACCTGGAAACGACCAGGGGTTGCCGCAAGGAAACCATCAAACCGCAGGTGGACAAGTGGACGCTGAAATCGGGCCGTTCGATCATCGTTTTGGCCGAAGGGCGCCTGGTCAATCTGGGATGCGCCACGGGGCATCCAAGCTTTGTGATGAGCAACAGCTTCACCAACCAGACGCTGGCGCAGATTGAACTGGCCACGAAGAAATATAATGTCGGCGTTTACACGCTGCCCAAGAAGCTCGACGAGGAAGTGGCCCTGCTGCACCTTGCAAGGCTGGACGCCAAAATCTCAAAATTGACGAAAAAGCAGGCCGATTATCTGGGCGTGCCGGTGGAAGGCCCCTTCAAGCCGGACTATTACCGATATTGATTTTTTAGGACGGAAGCGGGTCTAAAGACCCGCCCTACATTTTTTATGTAGTGCGTACCTTTAGGTGCGCTTGAAAGCTTTACCATGATTCTATTTTCGTAGTAATGACGGGAAAGTAGATTGTGCGGGCCTCGCCGTTTATTTCTCAGGCGTTCCGCCGATAGGGAAGGGGCTTCGATCAGGTTCTGACGCGGTAGAACAGAAACGCCCCAAGGCCTCCGAACAGAAGGTTGGCCGTCCAGGCGGCCAGGAAAACGGGCAGCGTTCCGGATCTGCCCAGCGACATGCTGAATGCGTGAACGATCCAGTAGGAAAAGCCCAGGAATAATCCGAGCGCCAGGCTCTGCATGATTCCGCCGCTTCGCTCCGAGCGGATGGAAAACGACATGCCGATCAGAACGACAATCAAACACACCACCGGAAAGGCGATCTTGCCCTGCAGATCGACCGCGTATCGCGAGACGTCATAGCCTTCCGCCTGAATCTTTTTCACGTAGCGCCGCAGTTCGAAATATCCCATTTTTTCCGCGTCTTTCTGAATAATCTTGAAGTCGTTGGGGCCTTCCGGCAGCGCGATGACTTTTTCTTCCGACCATTCCAGCGACGGGGGGGCATTTGGCTGAAAGGTTGTGACGAGCAGATTGTAAAACACCCATGATTGGTTTTTCCATTGGGCCCGTTCGGCGTCGATGCGGGTTTTCATTGTAAAGTCGGGGTTCAGGCGGTTGATGGTGACGCCTTGCAGGATGTTTTTCTCAACGTCAAACATTTTAAAATTGTAGATGGCATTTTGGCTGCGGTACCAGATTTCATCCTGCTTGAAAAATCCCAGGGCCTGCTGCTTCTGCACTTCCACTTTGATAATATGCTCCATTTTCTGGACGCCGGCGGGCGTGACCAGCTCCGTGAAGAAGAACAGGAAGACGGATACGGCCGCCGCGACGGCCAGCACGGGAAAGGAAATGCGGTACAGGCTGATGCCGTTTGCTTTCATGGCCGTGATCTCGCTGTACTTGGACAAAAAGCTGTAGGTCAGCAGTGTCGCCAGCAGGACCGCGACGGGCAGGGTCATGGAAATGACGAAGGGAATCGAATACAAAAAATAGGAGGCCATCTGGGTTGCCGTGGCGTGGTTGCTCATGAACATGCGGCTTTTCTCGAAAAAATCGATGATCAGGAAAAGCGCGATGAAGGATACAAACGTGATCAGGAAAAACCGCAGAAATTCTTTCAGAATATATTGATCAATCAGTTTCACGAGTTCATCCTCTCGGCTTTCCGCCTTGAAAGAGCGCGATCAAAGCCTGGGAAACGGAAATCTCCCGGTGGGCCAGGTAAAACAGAAAAACCCCCAAAAGCGCAAAAAGCATATTCGGCGCCCAGACGCCGAGTGCCGGGTCCATTCTGCCGTTTTCCACCAGCGCCTCTCCTCCGATTCGCAGCAGGTAATAGACGGCAACGATGATGAGGCCGACGGCGAATCCCCGGGATTTCACGGACCGGTGGTGCGTGATGCCCAGCGGCATGGCCAGCAGCCCGAAGAAAATACAGGACAGGGGAATGGAAAACTTTTTATGGACTTCGATGGCCAGTTCGCGCATGGCTGCTTGGGCCAGATCCGGTTTTTTCATTCGCTCCAGGAGCTCCGACAGCGTCATTTCCGTGCTGGATTTGGCTTCGTCGGTGAAAGACGACATCGTGGAGGACAGGTCGAGGTTGATGTCGTAGCTTTTAAAATCCACTTTCCGGTAATTTTTCAAATCTTTGCCCACGGTGTGAATCGAGCCGTTCTCCAGGCGCAGCTTCACGATCATCAGCTTTGGATCGGCCACCAGAAAGGCCTTTTTGGCAAGGATCGTGTTTTGTTCTCCCAGGACGCGGCTGTCCGAGATGATCACGTTTTCCATCGATGCCCCGTCGGCCGGAATGGTGTCGGCATACAAGAGCAGTCCCTTGAAGTCGGCGTTGAAAACTTTTTCCTTGATGCCGATGCCGGCGTTTTGCGAGGCCAGTTCAAAGAGGAGCCGCTTGGTGGCGAAATTGCTCTGGGGCACCAGAAAATATCCGATGACCATGGCGCAGGCAAACGCCAGCAGGGAGGCGACCGCCGCCGGATAAAAAAGCTGGAGCAGGCTGACGCCTGACGCCTTCAGGACGGTGATTTCGTTGTCCGCGGACAGCCGGCCCATGGCGATGAGGATGGAAACCAGAAGCGCGATGGGAATGGTAAACAGCAGGAAATTGGGCATGATCAGGGCGATCAGGTGCGCAATGTCCAGAACGCGGATGCCCTTGTTGATCATCAGGTCCATGATCTGCAGAATTTTGCCCATCAGCAAAACAAAAGTCAGAACAAAGAGAATGATGACGAAGGGAAGGGCAATCTCCCGGAATATGTAGCGGTTGATAATTTTATTCATATCGCCGTTTCAAAAAATTTTGAAAAAACTATCACGCATCGGCAATTTTACACAAGGAAAACCTGAAGGGCGGCAAAATGGCTTTTGTGCCTGCAGGCGTTCATTGTTTTATTGACAGTCGGTTGCATTTTGCCTATATTCCTCGCAAATTTTACCGAACTTGCCTGCCGCGAAAGGGAATGGAGCTGATCATGAAAGTGGATACCATGCGCCGGATCGATTATTATATTGGCGTTCCCCTTTGCTTTATCGGCACCCTGCTTCATAAAACGGTTCGCTGGTTCGTCAAACCCGGCAAGGCGTCGCCCCGCAGGGTTTTGTTCATGGAGCTCTCGGAAATGGGCAGCGCCGTCCTGGTGGACCCCGCGATGAGAAAGCTGAGGCGGGAAACCGGCGCGGATCTTTACTTCGCCATTTTCAAAAAAAACAAGCCCAGCCTGGACCTGCTCAAAACCGTCCCGGATGAAAATATTTACACTTTTCGGGAAAACGGGCTTGTGCCGCTGATGTGGGACGCGCTTCGTTTCTTTTTCTGGACGCGCAGGACAAAGATTGACGCCGTCATCGACCTCGAGCTTTTCTCGCGGGTGACCGCGCTTTTGACCGGTTTTTCCGGAGCGCCCGCTAAAGTCGGGTTTCACGCGTTTTTCAACGAGGGTTTGTACCGCGGCAGTTTCCTCACCCATCGGGTCGCCTACAATCCCCACATTCACATCGCGGCGAACTTTGTCGCGCTTGTCAATGCGCTGATCGCGGAAAAAGAGGAAATTCCCTACTCCAAAAAAAAGGTGTTCGCCGAAGATCTTGTTCTGGCCAAAGCGGCGGTTTCCGCCCGCGAAAAGGAAGACGTGCTGACGATCATTCGCGAATGCCGCGCGGGCTTTGACCCGCAAAAGGACAAAATCATCCTGATCAATCCCAATGCGAGCGAACTGCTGATTCAGAGGCGCTGGCCGCCGGCCCATTACGTCCGGCTGATGAAAATGATTCTGGAGAAATGTCCGAAGGCGCTGATTTTGATTACCGGCGATCCCAGTGAACGACAGGAGGCCGATCAGTTGCAAAAACAGGTGGGCGACGACCGGTGCGTTAATTTTGCCGGAAAAGTCCGGTTTGCGCAATTGCCCGCTTTGTACAGCGTCTCCGAGTTCATGGTGACCAACGACTCCGGTCCCGGGCATTTTTCCGCCGTCACCGATTTGCCGACCTTTGTGTTTTTCGGGCCGGAAACGCCGGCGCTTTACGGATCGCTCGGCAACACCACGCCGATGTACGCGGGCCTGGCCTGCTCCCCCTGCGTCAGCGCGTCCAACCACCGCAAGACCGCCTGCCGGGACAATGTCTGTCTGCAGGTGATTCAGCCCGAACAGGTTTTTGCGGCAATTGCCCCCCATCTGGAGCGCATCAATGCCCAAGGCTGAGAAATCCATCATCATCCTGATCCTGTTTTTTTCGCTGATCCGCCTGATCGCTGCGCCTTTGTTTGGCCTGGGGGTGGATGAAGCCCACTATGTTTTGTACGCCAAATACCTGGACTGGAGCTATCTGGACCATCCGCCTCTGGCGGGATGGCTCCATGCGCCTTTTTATTATATTTTCGGCACGAACGAATTTTTGGCCCGGCTGCCCGCCGTTTTGCTTTTTGCCGCGACCTCCTGGTGCTGCTATGCGCTGCTGATGAAGATCACGAGTTCCGTTCGCTGGTCTTCGTGGTCCGTTTTCGCGTTGAACTGTTCTTTCATGCTCAATGCTCTGGGCCTGATGCTTCTGCCGGATTCCATCCTGCTCCTGCTGGTTTTCCTGCTGATTTTTGCCGCGGAGCGCCTTGCGCGCCGCAAACAGCCGGCGGATTTCATCATCCTGGGCATCCTTCTGGGCTTGATGGGCCTGGCCAAGTACACGGCCATTCTGCTGGTGCCGCCCCTGCTGGTCTTCTTCCTTCTCAAAAAGCGATACGACGTTCTTTTTTCACCGTATTGGTTCTTGGCGGCGGCCATCGCACTGGCGCTGGTGTCGCCGGTGTTTTACTGGAACGCGACCCATGACTTCATCAGTTTCAAATATCAGGGGTCCCATGTGTTCGGATCGCTCGCGACCAGTTTTAAAAATATTCTGGAGTCGCTGGCGGCGCAGTTCGGCGCTTACAGTCCGTTTCTGTTTATCGTCGCCGTTTACGGTTTTTTCAAAGTCATTCGGGACGACAATGACTACCTGCGCCTGTCCGTTTTGTTCGGCGGGACCATCCTGGTTTTTTTTCTGATTACATCGGCGTATGAACGAACGCTTCCTCACTGGCCGTCCGCTTTTTACGCTCTGTTCATTCCGATCGGAACCTGGCGTCTGCTGGCATCCGGCGGGAAATGGCGGAAAAATTTTCTGTATGTCTCCGTGGGAATCAGCTTCTTCGCCCTGATGCTGGCCTATGCGGAGCTGGGCGGAAAGTTCATTCCCTTTCCCGATTACAAGTCTCCCTTCAGGGACATTTACGGCTACCCCGAGATAGCCGCGAAAGCCGACGAGCTTTTGAAGCAGAACCCTTCCTCCCGTCCCGGGGCGATTGCCGTGACGAACTGGACGATGGGCAGCCGGGTCATGTACTACAGCCTGCCTTACGGACATGAGGTTTTTGTGATGGATGAAAGGCGGGATCAATTCGACGTCTGGCAGAAAAAATCCCCGCTGGGATATGACCTGCTGTTTCTGAATACGGAGTTTGAACAAATCGATGTGGCGGGTGTTCTGAAGTGCGATCAGGTCGATCGGGCGGATCGTTTGGATTTGACGCTGAACGGTTCAAAAGTGAACCGGGCGGAGTTTGTCTGGTGCCGCAATTATCAGGGAGTGAAGCCGTGAAAAAAAGATGGATCGCGATTGCGCTGATCATCTCAGGTGCCGCTCTGGCCGGGGTTGCCTACGCCTTCTGGGATATTCCGCTGGTCCATTTTTGCCGCGGACTCGGCCGGCCCGTGCTGGATGCGACGGAATGGATCACCATGGCCGGGGAGTCCAGGTGGTACTTCATGATTATTGTGCCGGCGCTCCTGATCTTTTGGCTGATCGCGAAAAACAAAAAATGGACAATTCGAATGTTCTTCCTGCTGGTGTGCATTTCGGCTTCCGGTTTGATCAATCTCCTGCTCAAGTGGATTGCCGGAAGAAACCGGCCGGTCAATCTTTTTGACCACGGATTATTCGGCTTTGATTTTTTTGAGACGGGCTACGCCCTGAATTCTTTTCCTTCGGGCCACACGGTGACGGTTTTTTCACTCGCGGCCGCCCTGACCATTTTGTTTCCCCGCTTCGGCGCCTGGGCTTTTCTTCCGGCCGCGGTCATTGCCGCGAGCCGTGTGATGCTCACGTCCCACTATCTCAGCGACGTTGTTGCCGGCGCGGTGGTGGGGGTTGTCTGCACGCTGGGGGTGAAGTACTTCTTTGACCGGGCGGGCGCCGGGCTGGATTCAGGCACAAGGCAATAAAAATGGCTCACGCGTTTCAGTCGGCGCGGCCGAAGGCCCGAAGAACGTTTAAAACAAAAACCGGCGTCAGGAGTTGATGCGCAAGTGAAGAAAAAATACATTCTATTCATCATCCCTTTTCTTCTTTACGTCGCCCTGCTGGGGGTCCTGCCCCAGATGGAGCCGGACGAGGTGCGCTACAGTCTCATTGCCGCCGCGATGAACGAAACGGGCAACTATGTAACCCCCCAAATCAAAAATACAATCTACCTGGAAAAACCGCCCCTGGTTTCCTGGGCGACGGCGGCCTCCTTTAAAATCTTTGGAGAAAACGACTTTTCCGCTCGCCTGTTTTCCGGCCTTTGCGCCTGGGGGTGCATTTTGCTGGTATTCTGGATCGGGCGGCGCTTCCGGGATGAAAAAACCGGCTTGTATGCCGCGGCCGTGCTTACCATTTCCGTCTTCCCGTTCATGCTGGGCCGAATCAATATTCTGGACATGCCGCTCACGCTGTTTCTTTGCCTGGCTATCTGGCTGGGATACCTGTCCCTGGCGGACGAAAAGAAAAGATGGCTGGCCTGCGGGTTTTATTTTGCCTGCGCCCTGGCTTTTCTGACCAAGGGGATTGTCGGCGTCGTCTTTCCTTTTGCCATTCTGGTCATCTGGCTCATCCGGGAGGGGCGCTGGCGTTCGCTTCCGCGGCTGATTTCCCCCGCGGGGATTTTGATTTTTCTGGCCGTGGTCTGCCCGTGGCTTTATCTGGCGCAAAAAGAAAATCCGGATTTTCTGTGGTTTTTCTTTGTGCGGGAGCACTTCCTGCGCTTCACGACTCAGATGCACGGCAAGACGGAGCCGTTTTATTATTTCCTGCCCGTGCTGATCGGCGGCACGCTGCCCTGGTCCGTTTTTCTGATTCGCGCCTGGCAGCCTGCAAAATGGAAAGAGCGGCTCTTCAGGAAAGAGGAAAACCGGTTTCTGGCCGTCTGGTTTTTGTTTGTTTTTCTCTTTTACACCGTGTCTTCCTCCAAGCTGGCCACCTACATTGCTCCGGTATTTCTGCCCCTGGCGCTTTTCGCGGGCAACATCTTTCGCGGCCATGAAGAAGCGCCGTCTGAGCCGGCCGGAAAGAGGGAAGTGTTTTACCGGCTCCTTTTGTGGGGCCAGTTCCTGGTCATTGCCGCCGCTGTTATTCTGCCGCCGGTTCTGAAGCAGTATCATGACCCTTCACGGGGGCTGGTCATTATGATTTCAAATGCCTGGTGGATCTGCGTTCTGCCGGTGTTCCTGGCGGCGGGGCTTCTGACTTTTCTTCCGGATTGGATTGGCCGCCGAAAGGGCGCGGGCTGGTTTTCCACAATGTATCTGCTTTGCTGTCTTTTGCTTGCCGGACTTCTTTTCCCGCTCAATGATTTTCTGTCTCCCTACCGCAGCGCGCTTACGGCGAAAGAGGCGATTGCACGGCACATCCCGCCGGACCGGCTTTTGTATCAGTACCGTGTCAATTTCTATGGCATTGATTTTTATAACAAAATACGGACGCCGATTGTCGAGGATTTCGGCGAACTGGGCGACGGGATAATGAAAATGCCGGAGGCCGAAAGGAAAGCATATTTTCTTTCGACACAGGAATTTTTTGAAAAAGGCAGGCGGGAAAAGGAAATTTACTGTATTACACAACATGCGGAAAGGCTCAAAGAGCTGCAAGCGCAGTTTGCCCGAATGGAGGTTCTCTGGGAAAACGGCGCGTTTTATCTGCTGCGCATTCACAATCAGGCAAAGGATTGATGCCCTATGAAGATTCGGAAAGATTTTCTGCCGTTCAGCCGCCCGTCCATCGGGGAGACGGAAATCAACGGTGTGGTGGCCTGTCTGAAATCCGGCTGGATCACCACCGGCGCTTTGTGCAAGGCGTTTGAAGAACAGTTGTGCGCGCTCACCGGCGCGGATCGCGCCGTCTCGCTCAGTTCAGCCACGGCCGGAATGCATCTGATGATGAAGGCCCTGAACATCGGGCCCGGCGATGAAGTGATCACACCCTCGATGACGTTTGCCTCGACCGTCAACATGATCGCCCTGCATCAGGCAAAACCCGTCTTTGTCGATATCGATTACGGGACGCTCAATCTTTGCTGCGAAGAAATCGAAGAAAAAATAACGAAGCGGACAAAGGCGATCATTCCCGTTCATTTTGCCGGCGCTCCGGCGGATATGGACCGGATCAACCGGCTGGCCCGCAAATATTCCCTGAAGGTCATTGAAGACGCGGCCCACGCGGTCGGCACTTATTACAAGGGGACGCACGCGGGCGGCTTCGGCCATCCCGCGATCTTTTCCTTTCACCCGATCAAGAATATTACGACCGGAGAAGGGGGCATGATTACGCTGAATCAGGCCGCCCTGGAAAAGAAATTGCGTCTGCTGAGATTTCATGGAATAGAAAGAGACGCTTGGAAAAGGTACGGCAAAGGGGGGAATCCCTCCTATGACATCGCGGTGCCTGGCTACAAATACAACATGCCGGATCTCCTGGCGGCGCTGGGGCTGGCTCAGATGGAGCGGTGGCGGGAGCTGAACGCCCGCAGGCAAATGCTGGCGGGGCTTTACCTTGAAGGACTGCGGGGGGTGAAGGGGCTCGATCTGCCGGAGGTTCCGTCCTATGACCACGTTCATGCCTGGCATTTGTTCATTGTCAAGGTCGGGGGCATCGCGCGGGATGTCTTTATGCAAAAGCTGTCGCAGTACAATATCGGATACGGTCTGCATTTTCCTCCCGCCCACGCTTTGTCTTATGTAAAGAAAAAATTCGGCGTAAAGGCAAGATCGCTTCCCCAAACCAGTCGGGCGGCGGGCAGAGTGATTTCCCTGCCGCTGTTTCCGGATATGACGGAAAATGATGTTCACTACGTTTGCGGAGCCATAAAGGAGATTTTGAAAAATGTCTGAGATTCGGATCTCGGTGGTGATTCCGGTGTACAACGAGGAGGCCAATATCCAGGCGCTGATGGGCCGTCTGCTCCCGGTGATGGAGTCTCTGGCCAAACCGTTTGAAATTATCCTGGTGGACGACGGCAGCCGCGACCGGTCGCTGGCCCTTTTGAAGGAGTTCACGTCGCACCCGTCGGTCCGGGTGGTGGAGCTGACGCGCAACTACGGCCAGCACGCCGCCATCATGGCGGGGTTTTCGGTGATGCGGGGCGACATCGTGCTGACGATGGACGCGGACCTGCAGAACCCTCCCGAAGAAATCCCCAACCTGGTCCGTACGATGGAAGAGGGGGAATACGACGTGGTCGGCACGATCCGCAAGAGCCGCAAGGATTCTTTTCTGCGCATTCTGCCCTCCAAAATGATCAATGTGGTCGCGCGGAAAATCACCGGCGTGAGCATGCGCGACTGGGGCTGCATGCTGCGGGCCTACAGCCGCCCGGTGGTGGAGCGGATGCTCGACTGCCACGAACAGGCGACCTTTATTCCCGCTCTGGCCACCGTTTTCGCCAAGCGCGTCACGGAAATCGAAGTGGCGCACGAAGAGCGCTTCGGGGGAAAATCCAACTATCCGCTTCGCAAACTGATCAATCTTCAGTTCGACCTGGTGGCGTCCTTTTCGGATTTTCCGATCAAGCTGATCATGTACGGCGGGATTCTGATGTCGCTTCTGGGCGTGTGCTTCGGCGCGTTTCTGGCAATTGCCCGCCTGGTGTACGGCGTGCGCTGGGCGGCGGAAGGGATTTTCACGCTGTTTGCGATTTTGTTCGTCTTTGTCGGCCTTCAGTTTTTTGCTCTGGGCGTGATCGGCGAATATATCGGCCGGATCTTTCGGGAAGTCCGCAAAAGGCCGGAATTCGTGATCGAACGCGTTTACGGTCATGAGGGTGACCGTCCGTGAAAGCGATTGTTCTGGCCTATCACAATATGGGGCTGGCGGGGCTGGCGGCCCTCGGGCGGCACGGCTTTGACATTGCCGCCGTCTTCACGCACGAGGACGACCCGAAGGAAAACTGCTGGTTCGGCTCCGTGAAGGACTGGGCGGAAAAGCAGGGAATCGGCTGCACGACCGATCCGGTCAACTCGCCTCAGTGGATTGAAAAAATCAAACGCATGCAGCCGGATGTCCTTTTTTCCTTTTACTACCGGAACATGGTTCGTCCGGAGGTTCTGGCGATTCCCCGTATCGGATCTTTCAATCTGCACGGCTCGCTTCTGCCGTCTTACCGGGGCAGGTGTCCGGTCAACTGGGTTCTGGTCAACGGAGAGAAAGAGACGGGCGTCACGCTGCATTGCATGGTGGAAAAACCGGATGCGGGCGACATCGTCGGCCGGAGGGCCGTGAGCATCGATTTTGAGGATACGGCGCGAACGCTGTACGACAAGCTCTGCGAGGCGGCCGGCGGGCTGCTCGACGAGCTGCTCCCCGAAATGAAGAAAGGAAAAATTCCGCGCATCAAGCAGGACCTGTCACGGGGAAGCTATTACGGCGGACGGAAACCGGAGGACGGGCGCATCTCCTGGGACCGAACCGCCGTCGAAATCTACAATTTGATCCGCGCCGTGACGGACCCCTATCCGGGAGCGTTTGCCTTTGCCGAAAACGGCGGGAAAATTCTGATCTGGCGGGCCAGGCCGGTTTCATCTGTTTCCGGGGGCGGACCGGGCGACGTGATCCTCGACGGGCAATCCGTGCTTGTGAAAACCGGCGATGGTGCTATAAGGCTTCAGGAGATCGAAGCATCCGGGGCAAGATGGAAGGATGCGGGCATCGGGAACTATTTTAAACAGGGAAAGGTGAAAAAACTTACATGAAGATTTTAATACTGGGCGTCAACGGGTTCATCGGGCATCATCTTGTCAACCGGATTCTGGCTGAGAAGCCGGACTGGCAGGTGTTTGGAATGGATCTGGGAACGGAGCGGATCGGCGCCGCCCTGCACAATCCCCGCTTCAATTTTTTGGAAGGGGACATTTCCATCAACCGGGAATGGATTGAATACCATGTCAAAAAATGCGACGTCATCATGCCGCTGGTGGCGATTGCCACTCCGAAGGCCTACGTGGAAGACCCCATCGGCGTCTATAACCTGGATTTTGAAATGAACGTCAATATTGTCAAGCAGTGCGTCAAATACCGCAAGCGCGTTGTTTTCCCCTCTACGTCGGAGGTTTACGGGGCCTGCTCCGATCCGGAGTTTGACGAAGACGAAAGCTATCTGTCGGTCGGGCCGATTCGCAAGGAGCGCTGGATTTATTCCTGCTGCAAGCAGCTTCTGGATCGTGTGATTTATGCCTATGGAACGAGGGGAAGCCTGGAATTCACGCTTTTCCGTCCCTTCAACTGGATCGGGCCGAGGCTGGATTCGCTGGATACGGCCAAGGAAGGAAGCTCGCGCGTCGTCACGCAGTTCATCGCCGAGCTGCTGTTGAAGCGGCCGATCAATCTGGTGGACGGCGGCCGGCAGAAGCGCTGCTTCACTTACGTGGACGACGGCATCGCGGCGCTCATGAAGATTCTGGAAAACAAAGGGGATGTCTGCAAGAATCAGATCATCAACATCGGCAATCCGGACAATGAATGCTCGGTGAAGGAGCTGGCGGCGCTGCTCAAAAAGCTGTTTCAGGAGCACCCCGACCATCAACAGGATTCGGTTTATTCGGATATTATTGAAATTCCCGCGGACGTCTATTACGGAAAAGGCTACCAGGATATTTACACCAGAAAACCCCGCATCGAAAAGGCCAGGAAACTGCTCGGCTGGGAGCCCAAAATCGGTTTGCAGGAATCCCTGCGCCTGACGCTCAATTCGTTTCTGGAGGAAAACCAGGCGGCAACGCTTTAACCGGATTGAATTCGGAAGGATCGATGGGCAGGCTTGGATTAAAAATCGATGTGGACACGTATGCGGGAATGAAAAACGGCGTTCCCCGCCTGTTGCGCGTCCTGAATGATTTTTCCGTCCGGGGGACTTTCTTTCTGAGCATCGGGCCGGACAAT
Source organism: Smithellaceae bacterium (assembly GCA_028693285.1). Lineage (GTDB taxonomy): Bacteria > Desulfobacterota > Syntrophia > Syntrophales > Smithellaceae > UBA8904. Next base: position 28,870 of record JAQUVQ010000012.1, on the reverse strand, counting down.
TCCGGACGCGCCGCGCTGCAGATGATTAAAAACCCCCTGTTTCTGAAAAAAATGCTGCGCACCCGGGCGCCCAGTCTGTACGGCTGGAAAACCGCCCTTTACGGGACGCTTCTTCCCGCGCCGATGATCGCGCTTTCCTTTCCCGGGCTGGTCCGTCAAATCCTTGCCGAGGGCCACGAAGTTCAGTTTCACGCCTGGGACCACCGCCGCTGGCAGGATGACCTGCCGGAAAAATCCGAGGCGTGGATCGAAGAGTGGTTCGACAGGGGCCTCAAAGGCTTTGAGAAGCTCACGGGACAAAAGCCGGCCGCGTTCGGCGCCCCTTCCTGGCTGATTGACGACCGCGTTTTGCGGATCATTCGGAAATATCCGTTCGCATATCTGAGCTGTACGCGGGCCAAAGCGCCGTTTGTTCACGATCCGCTCAATCTTCCGGAAATCCCCTCCGATCTGCCCTGTTTTGAAGAGCTTGATCTTCAAAACGGCCCGGCCGTGATCCTGGGCTTGATGAACGACGGGGGCGACCATGTCCTTCCGGTCCACGCCGAAGTGGAAGGAGGGGTCTTTGAGGAGCAGTTCAGGCGGCTTTTGCAGGCCTCGCTGAAGGCGGGGATGGAAGTGACGGGGCTTGGCGATTTCAAAAATGCCTTAACCATGGACAGGCTCCCCAGACGAAAATACAAAATGGAGCTGCTTCCGGGAAGACATTCTTTGTGCGCGGTATGAAACAGGACGGCCTGGATAACACAAGTCATTGAATTAGCTTGATAATAATTGTTTAGTCGCACAAAGGCGCCAAGACTTATTCTTGACTTTGATTTTTCCCTGTGTTAGGGGATGCAAAACTTTATACCTGTTCATCCTCTTCACTTCAGCTTTTCAGGGGGAAAATGTCCGATAATTTTTTTACACTGATGATTATACCCCGAAGAAAGAGTTCTGTGACCAAGATTTCTCTTTCGGGCAAACTGATCTATGGCCTTATTGCCGGTTCCATCCTGGCGGTTCTTCTAACGCTTTACATTATTTACGATTATGCCGGAATTACCCGGGACCGGATGGAGCTGTCCCGCCTTCGGCAGCAGACGGCCCAGCAGACAAAAGAGATGAATGAGCTGGCCATAAAAATCGATCAGTTTGCCGACCGCATGGAGGAGATCAAGCAATTTGACAAAAAATTGCGGATTCTGGCAACCGAACAGATCGGGCAGGACGCAAAAACACCGCTGGGCATCGGAGGGTCCAATAACGATCAGATGCGCCTGCGTCAGCTCATTGAAGAGGACCGGGAGAAACTGGTTTCCGGCATGCACGAAAACATCGACCGGCTGAACGCGGAAGCCGACGAGAGAGAAATGAGCTTCAACGAGCTTTTAAGATTTCTCCGGGAGCAGAAATCGCTTTTGGCTGCGACGCCTTCCCTGTGGCCGGTCCATGGGTGGGTGACCTCGGAATTCGGCATGCGGCGCAATCCGTTCGGAAGCGGCGGCGAGTTTCACAAAGGCATCGACATCGCGTCGCGGGCGGGCAAGGAAATTATCGCCCCCGCGGACGGTTTTGTTCTGGAGGCGGCCTATCGCACCGATGACGGCAATGTCGTAAAAATTGAGCATGGGTACGGGATTTCGACGAGCTACGCGCATTTGTCAAAGGCCGCCGTGAAAGACGGCGTACAGGTCAGAAAAGGGGACGTGATCGGATATGTCGGCGATACCGGCCGCAGCACCGGGGCTCATCTTCATTACAGTGTTTTTGTGAACAATGTTCCAGTCAATCCGAGAAAATACTTGAAATAATCCAGCCCGACAAATTGACCAGACATCAGGCCGCAGGCGCCGGGCGGCATGCGTAAGCGCAGCCGTATGCGAAAAGAATATGTTTCAGGCAAATGAATGTTTTTGTTAGGCGGCTAAATATGCTAAAATCACCCGGTAAAAGCCGGATTATTTAAAGGGATGTCATGCTGAACGCGATTCTAAAAAAAATAGTGGGAACCAAAAACGATCGTGAATTAAAAAGATTATCGGTGCTGCTCCATGAGGTCAATCATCACGAAAAGGAGCTGATGTCGCTGGGCGACGCCGAGCTCAAGGCAAAGACTTCCGCCTTCAGGGAAAAACTGAAAAACGGATTAACGCTGGACGATATTCTGCCGGAGGCGTTTGCCGTGGCCAGAGAGGCTTCCCGCAGAACGCTGATGATGCGCCCTTTCGACGTCCAGGTCATCGGCGGGATTGTTCTGCATGAAGGCAAAATCGCGGAAATGAAAACCGGGGAAGGCAAAACGCTGGCCGCGACGATGCCTTTGTATCTAAACGCGCTTTCCGGCAAAGGCTGCCATGTGGTCACCGTCAACGACTACCTGGCCCGGCGCGACGCGGAATGGATGAGCCCGATTTATCATTTTCTGGGATTGACGGTCGGCGTCATCGTGCACGGCATGGACGACGACGAGCGCCGCAAGGCTTACGCGGCGGACATAACATACGGCACCAACAATGAATTCGGGTTTGACTATCTTCGCGACAATATGAAATTCAGCCTGGAGGATTATGTTCAGCGGGAATTCAATTTCGCGATCGTTGACGAGGTGGACAGCATTCTGATCGACGAGGCGCGCACGCCGCTCATCATTTCCGGTGCGTCGGAAGAGTCGACGGACAAGTACTACAAAATCAACCAGATCATTCCCCGGCTGCGCAAAGACGCGGACTACACAATCGAAGAAAAAAGCAGAACGGTTGTCCTGACGGAAGAAGGCGTGTCTCATGTTGAACAGCTTCTGAACGTCCAGAACCTCTATGAGCCGCGCAATATTGAAATCGTTCACCATGTCAATCAGGCGCTTCGGGCCCACACGCTCTTCAAACGCGACGTGGACTATCTGGTGAAAGAGGGTCAGGTGATCATCGTCGATGAGTTCACCGGCCGGGTCATGCCGGGCAGGCGCTACAGCGACGGTCTGCACCAGGCGCTGGAAGCCAAGGAAAAGGTCAAGATCGAAAAGGAAAATCAGACGCTGGCCTCCATCACATTCCAGAATTATTTCCGAATGTACAAGAAACTGGCCGGAATGACCGGCACCGCCGACACGGAAGCGGAGGAATTCAAGAAAATTTACAACCTCGAAGTGGTGGTGATGCCGACCAATATGCCGATGATCCGCCAGGATCACAACGACCTGATCTACAAAACCGAGCCGGAAAAGATCAAGGCCGTGATCGAGGAAGTCAAGGCGCTCAACAAAGCCGGACGCCCGGTTCTGATCGGCACGATTTCCATTGAAAAATCCGAATTGCTCTCCAAGTATCTCACCCGGGCCGGGGTAAAGCACCATGTGCTGAACGCCAAAAATCACGAGAAGGAAGCGGAAATCGTCGCCCAGGCCGGACAGGCGGGACAGGTAACGATCTCAACCAACATGGCCGGCCGCGGCACGGACATCAAGCTCGGTGAAAAAGTCGCGGAGCTTGGCGGTCTGCATATTCTGGGAACGGAACGGCACGAAAGCCGGCGCATCGACAATCAGCTTCGCGGCCGGTCCGGACGCCAGGGCGACAACGGGTCGTCGCGCTTCTATCTTTCCCTGGAGGATGATTTGCTGCGGGTTTTCGGCGCCGACCGGATCTCCTCGGTGATGAGCACCGTGGGCATCGAAGAAGGCCAGCCGATCGAGCACAAATACATTTCCCGGGCCATCGAAAACGCCCAGAAACGGGTGGAAGGGCAGAACTTTGACATTCGGAAGCATCTGCTCGATTACGACGACGTGATGAACAACCAGAGAAAGGTAATCTACGAACAGCGCAAAAAAGTCTTGCGTGGAGAAGACTTATGGTCTGATATTGAAGCGATGGTTGAGGAAATTGCCGGCGATCTGCTTGCTGAATTTATCGGCGAAAAGAATCACCCTCAGGATTGGAACCTCAAATCACTTGAGGATGCGGTATTTCAGCAGTTCAAACTGCGCCTCAATATCGCAAACGCACAGGACCTGACGTCCGCCGATGCCGTCCGAAGCCTGATTCTGGAAAAAGTTCAGGAGTATCTGCGCGCCAAGGAAAAAGAATTCGGCCCGGAACTGATGACGTATCTGATGAAAGTCATCATGCTCCAGGCGATCGACACCCACTGGAAAGAACACCTGCTGTCCATGGACCACCTGAGGGAAGGCATCGGCCTGCGCGGATACGGACAGAAGGACCCGGTAAGGGAATACCAGCGCGAAGGGTATGCGATGTTCATGGAAATGATCAGCCGCATCAAGATGGACACGCTGGAAAAACTGTGCCTGGTCCGGATTCAAAGAGAAGAAGAAGTCGAAGAAATCAGGCAGAAACAAAAGCAGGATTATATTTTAAGCCGAGGTGAAGACACGCCGGTCAATCAAACGGTGAAACGGGCAACCGAAAAGATCGGCCGGAATGATCCCTGTCCCTGCGGCAGCGGCAAAAAATACAAGAAATGCTGCGGCGCTTGAGAATGCAAAGGAGTGGCGGTCATGACGAAATCAGCAAATAAATTCAGCGTTCCCGGTTTTCTGGCCAATGGCGTATCCGCGGGCATCAAGGGCGGCGACCGGAAGGACCTGGGGTTGATCTGTTCCACCGTTCCGGCAAGAGTCGCCGCGCTGTTTACCAAAAACACCTTTAAGGCGGCGCCCGTGCTGATCGATGCCGAAAGAGTCAAACGGGGAACGGCGCAGGCCATTCTGACCAACAGCGGCTGCGCCAACGCGGCGACGGGCAAAGAAGGCATGGCGGACGCTCTGGCCGTTTCGGCAGCGGCGGCAAAGCAGTTGAAAATCCCCGAAGAGCATCTGCTGATTTGTTCCACGGGGGTGATCGGCAGGAGGCTTCCCGTCCGAAAAATCGAAGCCGGCATCGGCAAGCTGGTCAAGGGGCTCAACGAATCCGGCATCGAGGACGCGGAGGCCGCCATGATGACGACGGACAAATTTCCCAAGATCTCCATTCGCAAGGGCATTGTCGGCGCCAAGGACATTACGATCTGCGGGATCGCCAAGGGCGCCGGCATGATCGAGCCGAACATGGCGACGCTTTTGACCTACGTCATGACCGACGCGCTCATCGACGCCAAGGCGCTCAACACCGTCTTTCATCAGGTGATCGATTCCACGTTCAATGCCGTCAGCGTCGACGGCTGCATGAGCACCAACGATACCGCGATTATTCTGGCAAACGGCCTGGCCGGCAACAATCCGCTGGAGAGGGCTCAGGCCAGGCTTCAGCGGTTTCGGGAGATGCTGACGGACGTCATGGCGGATCTGTCCGCGGCCGTTGTCAAAGACGGCGAGGGCGCGACCAAATTCATCACCGTCGTGGTGGAAGGCGCCAAGTCAAAATCCGACGCGCGGCGCGTGGCGTATTCGATTGCCAATTCCAACCTGGTCAAAACCGCGTTTTTCGGCGAAGACCCGAACTGGGGCAGAATTCTGTCCGCCGTCGGCGCTTCGGGCATCCTGCTGGAAAAAGAAAAAGTCAGCTTATCGATAGGAAATATGACCGTCTTTGCCCAGGACGCGCCCGCGAATATAGCGCCGGCCAGACTGAAGGAAATTTTTCAGGGCGGCAGCATCGAAGTCCGCGTCAGCCTGGGGGGCGGCGACAAGTCCTACACGGTGTACACCTCGGACCTTTCCCACGACTACGTGAAAATCAATGCCGATTACACCACTTGAGGGCGGTAAAAGAACGTTAATTTTATTGCCGAAAAGGTTATTTGCGCTTGCTTGATCCATGGATTTATGATAATTGCCCCAAAAATTTCACACATCCCCTGATTGACGGCGGGTTGCTTGACGCTCAAGTCCGCCGGCAAGACGACGGGGGTGGCGGAAAAAAACAAAGGAGAAAAAATTTATGTCAGCCATTTCCATGAAGCTTCTGCTCGAAGCCGGCGTCCATTTCGGACACCAGACCAACAAATGGAACCCCAAGATGAAGCCCTATATCTTCGGGGCCCGCAACAACATCTACATCATTGACCTGCAGCAGACCGTCGGCATGTTCCAGTCGGCCTATAATTTTGTCGTGGACACGGTCAGCCAGGGCAGGGAAATCCTCTTTGTCGGGACCAAGAAGCAGTCCCAGGAGGCCATTCGCGAAGAGGCGACGCGCTGCAGCATGCCTTACGTCAATCAGCGCTGGCTGGGCGGCATGCTGACCAATTTCATCACCATCAAGAAAAGCATCGATCGCCTCAACAGCCTCAGCAAGATGTTCGCCGACGACTCCGTCAAGGCTTTTCCCAAGAAGGAAATCACCAAGCTGCAAAAAGAGATGGACAAGATGGACAATGTTCTGGGCGGCATTAAAAACATGAGGTCCCTTCCCGCCGCCGTTTTCATTGTCGATCCCAACCGGGAGCGCATCACGGTCCAGGAAGCGAAAAAACTGAAGATTCCCCTGGTCGCCATCGTCGATACCAACTGCGATCCGACGGACATCGATTATATCATTCCGGGAAACGATGACGCGATTCGGGCCATCAAGCTGTTCTCGTCGAAGTTCGCCGACGCGGTGATCGAAGGCAGGAAACGCTTTGAAGAAAAGCTGTCCGCGGAATCCAACAAGGAAGAGGGAGCGCCCGCCGCGGAAAACAAAGATCCGGAAGCGGACATTCCGGAAAGCGTCGAGATGGAAAACGGCTCTCCCGCGCCCGCTTCATAGAAGCATACACCGCATACACGCGAAAAGCACACCCCGCAAGGCGATGGAAGGTGCCGCCGTTTTCGGCGATCAGACGCTCGCATGCGTGAAAAGCAAACACAGACCAAAGAATTCCAGGAGGAAAAGATAGTGGAAATCACGTCAACCATGGTAAAAGAATTGAGAACAAAAACCGGCGCCGGCATGATGGACTGCAAGGAAGCGCTTGCGGCCGTGGACGGCGATTTTGAAAAAGCGATTGACTTTTTGAGAAAGAAGGGGCTTTCGGCGGCAACCAAACGCTCGTCCAAGGCGGCCAAGGACGGAACCATTGCTTCCTATATCCACATGGGCGGCCGGATCGGCGTGATGGTGGAAATCAACTGCGAGACGGATTTTGTGGCGAAGACGGCGGACTTTCAGACCATGGCGCGGGACATCGCCATGCACATTGCCGCATCCAATCCCCTGTACGTGCGTCCGGATGAAATCGCCGAAGACGCGCTCAACCGGGAAAAGGAAATTTACCGCAGCCAGTTGCGCGAAGAAAAGAAGCCGGAGAAAATCTGGGACAAAATCATCGAAGGAAAACTGAAGAAATATTACGAAGACGTTTGCCTGGTCGAACAGAAATTCGTCAAGAACCAGGACATCACCGTTGGAACGCTGATCAGCAACATGATTGCCAAAACAGGCGAAAATATTGTTCTTCGCCGTTTTGCCCGCTTCCAGCTCGGCGAGGAAATCAAGCAATAATGAGCGAAAAGAAAAAGGCCGCATACCAAAGAATCCTTTTAAAGCTCAGCGGGGAAGCTCTTCTGGGCAAACAGTCCACGGGCGTTGATCCGGATGTGGCAAATTACATTGCGGATGAAATCCGGTCTCTCGCGGACCTGAAGATTCAGATCGGCATTGTCATCGGGGGCGGAAATATTTTCCGGGGCGTGCAGGCCGGCGCCCGGGGCATGGAGCGCACGACCGCCGATTACATGGGGATGCTGGCGACGGTCATCAACAGCCTTGCCCTTCAGAGTGCGCTGGAAGCAAAGGGTGTTGCGACGCGCGTCCAGTCCTCCATTGAAATGCATGAAATCGCGGAACCTTTTATTCAGCGGAAAGCCGTCCGTCATCTGGAAAAGGGCAGGATTGTCATTTTCGCCGGCGGAACGGGAAATCCCTATTTTTCCACGGACACGGCCGCATCTCTGCGGGCGATGGAAATCCGGGCGGATGTGATCCTGAAGGCAACGAAAGTGGACGGGGTCTACAGCGCGGATCCCGTCAAAGACCAATCTGCGGTAATGTTTAAAAAAATAAGTTATATCGATGTATTGACCAAAAACCTTAAAGTAATGGATTCGACGGCTATTTCCCTTTGTCGCGACAACGGCCTGCCCCTCATCGTCTTTAACCTGCAGAAGAAGGGCAACATTCGCGGCGTTGTCTGCGGTAAAAAAATCGGAACGTACGTAGGAGAATGATCATGAAAGAGCAGATTTTTTCAAGGTTCAAAGACAATATGGAAAAAACCATCTCTTCCCTGGAGAAATCATTCAGCAGAGTAAGAACCGGCCGGGCGTCGGTTTCCCTGCTTGACGGCATCAAGGTGGACTATTACGGAACGCCGACTCCGATTGCCCAGGTGGCCAATCTTTCCGTTCCGGAAAGCCGCCTGATCGTCATCGCTCCCTGGGACGTTACGACGATCGGCGCCATCGAAAAGGCCATTCAGAAATCCGACCTGGGGCTGATGCCCTCGACGGACGGCAAAGTGATTCGCCTTTCCATTCCGCAGCTCACCGAGGAGCGGCGAAAGGACCTGGTCAAGGTTGTGAAGAAAATGGCGGAAGAGGGGAAAATCAAGCTGCGCAACGAGCGGCGCGACGCCAATGAAGCGCTCAAAGAATTGAAAAAGAACAACAAAATGTCCGAAGACGAAATGCACGGCGCCCAGGATGAAGTTCAGAAACTGACGGACCGTTATATCGAAAAGACGGACAAGATTCTGGCCGCCAAAGAAAAAGAAATCATGGAGATTTAAATTGGTCAGACGATAAACCTGAACAATGGGGAGTCAAAGCTCCCCATTTGTTTTTAAAGGACAAAGCAAGTTCAAATGCCTGAGATTGATCAAAATCAACTGCCCCGCCACATAGCGATTATTATGGACGGCAACGGCCGCTGGGCCAAGCAGCACGCCATGGGGCGGATCCGGGGGCATAAAAAGGGAGCGCAGGCTGTCCGGACAACGGTTACGGCGTGCCGTGAACTGGGGATTTCCTGTCTTACCCTGTTCGCTTTCTCCTCGGAAAACTGGGGCCGCCCGGGCGAAGAAGTCAGTGCGCTGATGAATCTCCTTGCGGATTACCTGGACAAGGAAGCGCCGACGATGCAAAAGCAGGAAATCCGCCTGACCACTATCGGCGACATCGATCGGCTCTACGCGCCCGTGCGCGAAAAACTTCTGGAGGTTCAGAAGCTGACACGGCAAAATAACAAGATGGTTTTGAATTTGGCGCTGAGCTACGGCAGCCGGGACGAGATTCTCGCGGCCGTCAAAAAAATGCTGGCGGACAGCCGGGAAGGAAAATTGAGCCCCGATTCCGTGGATCAGGATGTGTTTGAACGCTATCTGTACACGAGCGGAATGCCCGACCCCGACCTGCTGATCCGGACGAGCGGCGAATATCGCATCAGCAATTTTCTTCTCTGGCAGATGGCCTATACGGAGCTTTACTTTACGGATGTTTTGTGGCCTGATTTCAAAAAAGACGATTTATTAAAGGCGATTGCCGCATATCAGAGCCGGGAAAGACGTTTCGGCTTAACCAGTGATCAGGTTTCCGGCAGGAAATAACGGTCTAAAGGAGTGAGAGATGGCGACCCATAACTCCAATCTGCAGCGATGGATGACCGGTCTGGCGCTGGCGGCCGTGCTGCTCCTGATCATTGTCATGGGATCGCCGGTCGTCCTGACCGCCATCGTTGCGCTGGTGATCGTCATCGGCCTTTGGGAATACAACGGCATTGTGTTCGGCCCCGGGCATCGCGCGGAAAAAACCGAGAGCCTGCTCTTCGCCTTCCTGATCCCCTGGGCCGTGCTCGCAGGGGATGCGCGGTGGATCGCCGCGATTCTGACCTTCGCGATGCTGATCGTGTTCATGGTTTTTCTGTGGCAGGTCCGAAAGTCTTTCCCGGATCCGTCCTCCGTCATGAAGGTCATGTTCGGCCTTCTGTACATTCCGCTTTTGACCTCGCACTTCGTCCTGCTGAGAAAGCTGGAGGGCGGCATTTACTGGGTTTTGCTGGTGCTGGTGATCGGCATTATCGGGGACACGGTGGCTCTGTACGTGGGCAAGTCCCTGGGAAAGAGAAAACTGCTGGAGGCGGTGAGTCCGGGGAAAACCGTTGAAGGCACGCTGGGGCTCATCGCGGGCTCCACCCTGGCCGCCTGCGTGTTTGGCTATTTCTGGCTTCCCGGTGTCCACTGGATTCATTTTCCGGTCCTGGGCTTTGTGGGCGGCATCATCGGACAACTGGGCGATCTTTGCGAATCCGCCATTAAAAGAAGCCACGGCAAGAAGGACGCCAGCGACCTGCTGCCGGGGCACGGCGGACTGATGGACCGGATGGACAGCCTGATCTTCCTGGCGCCTTTTGTGTATTACTACCGCATCTTTGTGATGGGCTGATGAAAAAAATAACGATCCTGGGCTCGACCGGATCCATCGGCGCAAGCGCGCTGGATGTCGTCCGGAAAAATCCGAATAAATTTCGCGTGGCGGCGCTCGCCGCGGGCCGCAATGTGAAGCTTCTGGCCCGCCAGGCGCTGGCATTTCACCCCGCGGCGGTTTCCGTGCGGACGCCCGGGGATGCAAAGCGCCTTCGCGGTCTTTTGGGACCGGGCGGCAAAATTCGCGTGTTGTGCGGGGAAGAGGGAGTCCGGGAAATTGCGGCGCATTCGGCGGCCGACATCGTTCTTTCCGCCATTTCCGGCGCGGCGGGCCTGAAGCCCACGCTCGCGGCGATCGAAGCGGGGAAAGACATCGCGCTGGCCAACAAGGAAACCATGGTCATTGCCGGGCATCTGGTGACGAAAAAAGCCGAACAAAAAAAGATTCGCGTGCTTCCCGTGGACAGCGAACACAGTGCGATCTTTCAATGCCTGGCCGGACAGAAGCCGGCAAACATCAAAAGGATTATTCTCACCGCGTCGGGCGGTCCGTTTTATTCCTTTTCGCGGGCGGATCTGAAAAAAGTGACGCCGGCGCAGGCGCTCAGGCATCCGCGCTGGAAAATGGGCGCGAAAATTACGGTGGATTCGGCGTCGCTGATGAACAAAGGCCTGGAGGTAATCGAGGCGAAGTGGCTGTTCGACATTGCTGTTTCCCGAATCGATGTTTTGATTCACCCGCAGAGCGTTGTTCATTCGGCGCTCGAGCTTCTGGACGGATCCGTTCTGGCGCAGATGGGCATTGCCGACATGAGGATTCCCATCGCGTACGCGCTGTCATTTCCGGACCGGATGACGAACGACCTTCCGGCGCTGGATCTGGCCAAAGCCGGCCCGCTTTCGTTTTTCCCGCCGGACACGAAAAAATTTCCCTGCCTGCGCCTGGCTCTTGAGGCCGCGCGGATTGGAGGCACGGCGCCGGCGGTTCTGAATGCGGCGAATGAAGAGGCGGTGGCCGCTTTTCTTGAAAATAAAATTTGCTTTCACGAGATTCCCAACGTAATAGAAAAAACGCTGGAGAGGCATTCGGCCATACCGGACCCTTCGCTGGAGGAAATTCTGCTGGCGGACGGTGAAGCCAGAAAGGTCGCGGCCGGCATTTTGAAGAAGCGCAAGAGAGGATGATGGTTTGGTTACTTTTATTTCGTTTATTGTGTTGCTGGGGATTCTGATTTTCGCGCATGAACTGGGGCATTTTCTGGCCGCGCGGGCCGGCGGCGTCGGCGTCCTGAAGTTTTCCCTGGGATTCGGACCCAAAATTTTCGGGAAGAAAATCGGCGAAACGGAATATGTCCTTTCCTGGATTCCGCTGGGCGGATTCGTCAAACTGCTCGGCGAATCGGGCGCCGAGGAACTGCCGGCGGAAGATGAAAAAAGGTCTTTTTACAAGCAGCCGCGGTGGAAGCGAATGCTCATCGTGCTGGCCGGCCCCGTCTTCAACTTTCTTCTGGCCGTCTTTATTTTTTTTCTGGTTTACATGCACGGGCTGCCCAATCTTCTTCCGGTCATCGGGGAGCTGTCGCCCGATTCCGCCGCCGCCTCGTCGGGCATTCTCAAAGACGATGCCATTTTGTCCATCAATGACCGCGAAATCACTTTCTGGGACGAGATCAAACCCGTCATCCTGAAAGCGGGGGGCGCCGATCTCACCATTCGAATCCGGCGCGGCGGGGAAGAGAAAATCTTTGCCGTGAAACCGAAGCTGACCAAGACGAAAAACATTTTCGGCGAAGAGGAATCCACCTACCTGATCGGCATTTCACCGGCCGGAAAGACCGTCATTGAAAAGAAAAATCCGACGGCGGCCATGGCTTCAGCGGTGGAGAAAACCTGGGAAATCAGCAAGCTCACCGTTATTTCCGTTGTGAAAATGCTGGAGGGGGTTCTGTCGCCCCGAACGCTGGGCGGACCCATCTTCATCGCACAGGTGGCGGGCAACCAGGTCCGTGAAGGCATTATTCCGTTTGTCCTTTTTATGGCGATTCTTTCGATCAATCTGGGGGTCATCAATTTGTTTCCCATCCCCGTGCTGGACGGGGGACACATTTTCTTTTATCTTATCGAAATGGCGGCCCGAAGGGAAATTCCGGTCAAAATCAAGGAATGGGCCTCGCAGATCGGGTTTGTCTTTTTGCTGATGCTGATGCTTTTCGTCATCATGATCGACATCGAAAGGCTCAATATCGGACCGGTCAACAAGGTCTTACAATTTTTCAGGTAATATGCTGACCCTGGCTTTCGACACGTCTTCCAAAACCGTTTCGGTCGCCCTGCTCGAAGACCGGGCGGTTTTATACAACGCCATTCTTCATCGGGAGCAAAACCATTCGGAAGTGCTGCTTCCGGCTATTGACGAGGCCTGCCGGCAGACGGGGATCTCCGTGCGGGACATTGGATTTTTTGCCTGCACGCTGGGGCCCGGCTCCTTTACCGGACTGCGCATCGGCCTCAGCACACTCAAAGGTCTGATGATGGCGACGGGAAAACCGGCGGCGGGAGTTTCCTCGCTTGCGGCTCTGGCGCTCAACGCTGAGGAGCCGGACGCCGTGATCGGTTCGATGATGGATGCGGGCCGCGGCCAGGTGTATCTGGCCTACTACCGGCGCGGAAAGGACGGCGTCCTCCAACCGGTCAGGGCGCCGCAGGCTCAGGACCCGCGTAGCGTGGAGGATCCTTTTTCCGAGCCGGTCATCTATGTCGGAGACGGCGCCGTCCGCTATGCCGGGCTGATTCCTCCCCTGTCTTCGCCGAAAAATAAAATGGCGCCGGTCGAACAGCAGTTTATCAGCGCCGCCGCCGTCGCGCGGCTGGCGCTGGAAAAATATTTCCGCAAGGATTTTCTGGATCCGGCCCGGTGCGCGCCCCTTTATTTGCGTTCGGTGGATGCCCTGCCGGTTGCAGGCAGCAGCGGATGACGGCGCGGCCGGTCGCACAGACACGAGGATGTCCCCGTGAGCTGAGGGAAATGCTTTTCCCTCAGCCCGGACGGTAATTCAAGATGACCCGAAATATCCCCAAAATATTTGCCGCATTGCTGCTCCTTTCGCTTTGTGTTTTGCTCCCGTGCCTGACGGGCGCGGAGAGGATTCCCCCCGGCAAGAATCCGTTTTCCCTTCTGATGAAAACGAAGGCGCCCATCTCCGCCGTCGCGGTTCAAAAAATCCATCCGCACGATTCGGACGCCTTCACGCAGGGACTGATCGTCATGGACGGTGTTCTGTGCGAGTCCACCGGTTTGCTGGGCCGATCGACGCTGGCCTGCAAAGACATCGATACCGGGAAAGTTCTCAGGCAGATTCAACTGCCACCGGAGTTTTTCGGAGAGGGCATCGCGCTTTTGAAAGGCAGGATTTATCAGGTCACCTGGCAAAATGAAAACGCCCTGGTGTACGATGCCGCCTCCCTGCGGGAAATCAGGCGAATGAAATATTCCGGGGAAGGCTGGGGATTGACTTCCGACGGGAAAAGCCTGCTCATGAGCGACGGCTCTTCAATCATCACCATCCGTGACCCGAAATCCTTTCAAGTCCAAAGAAGGATTCGTGTCCAGGACGGCGACCGGCCGGTTTCCCGCCTCAATGAACTGGAGTTTGTCCGGGGGGAAATCTGGGCGAATATTTACATGGAAGATCTTATTGCCCGTATTTCTCCCCAAACCGGCAGGGTAAAGGGCTGGATCGATCTTTCCGCGCTTCGCTCCTATCTGCCCGCCAATGCCCGCGTGGATGTGCTCAACGGCATCGCTTTTGACGCAAAACAAAACCGGATTTGGGTGACCGGCAAATACTGGCCGCACCTTTTTGAAATTCAAATCACTCCCTAAAACCTTAATTGCCTTGACCGTTTGAAGGTTTTGCACTATAAGCGCCGCAGCTTAAACATTTGATGGATGGAGGATTGCAATGAGAATTATTTTACTGGGCGCGCCGGGCGCCGGCAAAGGCACGATCGCCAAGCTGCTGACCGAATATGACGGATCCATACAGATCTCCACGGGCGATATTCTGCGCTCCGCCGTGAAAGAGGGCAGCGCCCTCGGCAAAAAAGCCAAAGAATACATGGATCGTGGCGACCTGGTGCCGGATTCGCTGATCATGGACATCATGGAGGCGAGGCTTCAGGAGCCGGATTGTCAAAAGGGATTTATTCTGGACGGTTTTCCGCGTACGATTCCGCAGGCCGAAGACCTTCAGAAACTGCTGTCCAAACTGAAAATCAAGCTGGATTTTGTCGCCAATCTGGATGTGCCGCGCGACGTGATTCTGGATCGGCTGACGACCCGCAGGACCTGCTGCAACCCCGCCTGCCAGGCCATTTACAACGTCAAAAGCAATCCGCCCAGAGAAGACGGCACCTGCACGCTTTGTGACCATCAGACCATTCAGCGCGACGACGAAACCGAAGAGGCGATCACCAACCGTCTGGAAACCTACAATTTGAAAACAGCGCCGCTCACCGGTTTTTATGAAAAAGAAGGATTGTTGAAAACCTTTTTGTCGCTCAGCTCTAAAGATACGGTTGCTGAAATTATAAAGGCCCTTCATGCCTGAGCCCTCGACAGTCGATGATTGAGTATGCCAAAGAACTGAATCCGGAGCAATACCGGGTTGTCACGGAAGAAGGCGGTCCGCTTCTTGTTCTTGCGGGAGCCGGAAGCGGCAAGACGCGGACACTGACCTACCGGGTGGCGCATCTTCTGGAATCCGGCATACGGCCGGAAAATATTCTTCTGGCGACGTTTACAAATAAGGCCGCCCGATCCATGCTGAACCGCGTGGAAAGCCTGGTTCAGCATTACACCGGCAAAATCATGGGCGGCACGTTTCATTCCATTTCCCATCGTATTCTGAGAAGCTACGCTTTCCGCCTCGGCTACAGCAGCAGTTTCTCCATCGTTGACAGTGAAGATGCCCGACAGATCATCGGATCGGCCATGGCCGAATTAAAGATCGACACCAAACTGACCAAATTTCCCAAGAATAATATTATTGCGGAAATGATCAGTCTGGCGCTGAACACAGAGACTGCGCTGGAAGATGTGATTTCGTCGAGATACCCCTTCTTTTTGCACTTAAGCGCGGAAATTCATCAGATCGCCTGCCTCTACGATCAGAAGAAAAAAGATCTATCGGTAATGGATTTTGATGATCTGCTGGCCAACTGCCGCAGGCTGCTCCGGGAGCAGCCCGATATTTTACAGACGCTTTCCCGGCGGTTTGAGCATGTCCTGGTGGATGAATATCAGGATACCAACATTCTGCAGGCCGACATCGTCGATCTGCTGGCGTCCGGGCATCGCAATCTGATGGTGGTGGGAGACGATTCACAAAGCATTTATTCTTTTCGGGGCGCCAATTTCGAGAACATCATCCATTTTCCCGAGCGCTATCCCGACTGCAAAATATTCAAACTGGAGACCAACTATCGCAGCACGCCGGAAATTCTGCATCTGGCCAACCTGAGCATCAACAACAATGAAAATCAGTTTCCCAAGGCGCTGAAAGCCGTTCGCAACAAGGGCATGAGGCCGGTTATCGTTTCCGCTCAAAATGTTTTGAAGCAGTCGGACTTCGTCGCGCAAAGAATCTCGGAGCTCTCCCGCAGCGGGGTGCCGTTTTGCGAGATGGCCGTGCTCTACCGGGCGCACTATCATTCGATGGAAGCGCAGATGGAATTTGTGCGGCGCGACATTCCATTCGACATCCGCTCCGGCATCCGTTTTTTTGAGCAGGCTCACATCAAAGACGTGACATCGTATATGCGGGTTCTGGTGAATCCCCATGATGAACTGGCCTGGCGAAGGCTGCTGATGATGTATCCCAAGATCGGCAAGATTACCTTTGAGAAAATCTGGAGCCGGCTTAAAAAGCAGGATCATCCATTGGAGACTTTGATTTCGGAATCGTTTTTACAAACCGCGCCCAAATCGGCGCAAAACGGCGTAGGTCAGTGCCGGAAGACCTTGCTGCTATTGCTTGCGCTGGACGTCCCCGACAGAACACCGGAAAAGATCATTGATCTGCTTTTAAACAAAGGCGATTACCGGACCTATCTGCAGGACAGCTATTCCGATGCGTACGCCCGTGAAGAGGACTTGATCCAGCTGGGGAATTTTGCGGCCAGGTTTGAGAGGATGGATGATTTTTTAAACGAACTGGCGCTCTTAACCAATATGTCCAAAGAAGAAGAAATAGAAGAGCGGCAGGAGGACAAGGTCATCTTAAGCACGATTCATCAGGCCAAAGGGCTGGAATGGTCTTATGTTTTCATCATCGGGTGCGCCGACGGCATGATTCCCCTGGAGCGGGCGCTTCGGGAGCCGGGCGGAGAAGAAGAAGAAAGAAGACTCTTTTACGTGGCGGTGACGCGCGCCAAAGACCAGCTTTACCTTTCGTATCCCGTCTTGGACTACAGCCGCTCCGCGGGCGTGCAAACCCTCTGCCCGTCGCGTTTTCTAAGCGAAATATCGCCTCTCTCCCCGCAGGACGAACATCGCCCCTTTGAACAGTGGGCGCTGTTTGACGATTAAGGGCGTCCCTGCGGCCGGAAATGCCGCCGCTTATTCGGTCTCGTAGCAGGCCAGAATCTCGCCGAAGTACAGCGTATGATAGTCTTTTTTCGGATAGATGGCCTGGTCCAGGCCTGAATCCAGATGGGCCGGATTCATCGCGGACTGGTACATTTTTTTGCACTCGAAATGCATTCCCGGCGTCTGAATAATCGGGGACGCGACGTGCCGCCCCTTTGCCGTTTTGAGAGGACACATCGCGAATTTGTCCAGGTCGCGGCCCGATTTGGTCCCGCAGAAAGCCGTTTCCCGGCTCATGTCGCCCGAAGGAACGGTGACCGTAAAATCCGGCGCCTTTTCCATAAGGCCGAAAGTGTGGCGGGTATTTCGCACCGCCACCATCAGGACCGGCTTCTGCCAGATGACGCCGAGCATGGCCCAGCCGATGGTCATGGTGTTTTGCGCATCCGCCGCGCGAACGGTCAGAAAAGCTCCTTTGCGGATTTTGCGCATGGCTTCGCCCGCCGCGTTTAAATATTCCATTTCTTTCATGCTGCCTCCCTTTTTTCTCACGGCACGGCGGCTGTCTTTCTTTTCAAGCTTCAAATCTCGAAAGCCTCCGCGTTTTTGATTCAATAGCAACCTTTGAGGCTCCCGGCAACGTTTTTTTCCTCAAATCTTTCTTGAAACGCCGGGCGCTTTGGACTATGAAGATTGGACAAAAGGGAGGATGGTTCACGTTGATCGATCAGATTGCGGCCCGCTGCCTGAAATGCAAGGTTCCCCAGTGCAGGAAGCACTGCCCCGTATCCACGCCGATTCCCGACGTGACGAGGCTCGTGGAAGAAGGAAAGGAGCGGGAAGCGGCCGAAATCCTCTTTGCCAACAATCCGCTTTCGGCCGTGTGCTCCATCGTCTGCCCGCATGAGCGAAACTGCTTTGGCCACTGCGTGCTGGGCAAAAAATCCGATCCGGTGGACTTTTTCAGAATTGAGCAGTTCCTGTCCGGCAATTTTCTGAAAACCTACGAGCCGCCCGCCATCGAAAAGAGAGAGGACCGCATTGCCGTGATCGGATCAGGCCCGGCCGGGATCACGATGAGCATCCTCCTGTCCCTCATGGGCTACCGGGTGACGCTGATGGAAGCCCGCGACAGAATCGGCGGCGTTCTGCGCTACGGCATTCCCGGTTTCCGGCTTCCCCGGGAAATCGTGGACCGCTACGATCCCATTTTGTACAAGCTGGGCGTGCAATTCAAACCCAACACCTTTATCGGCTCCTCCATCACGCTCGACGACATGTTCATCGACGGCTACAAGGCCGTCTTCATCGCGGTCGGCACGGCCAAGCCCAACAAGCTCGGTCTGCTGGGTGAGACGCTGGGCAATGTTTTTTACGCCATCGACTACCTCAAAAGCCCGGAGGCCTATCGCCTCGGCCGGAACGTGGCCGTCGTGGGCGCGGGAAATGTTGCGCTGGATGCCGCGAGAATCGCGGTTCGCGGCATCGAACCGGGCGGCGCCGTGACGGTGATCAACAATCTGCTCGAGGAAGAAATTGCCGGCAACCGGCAGGAAATCGATGATGCGGTCCGTGAGGGGATTCAATTTGTCCATCTTCTTCAGGCGCTCAAGCTTGAAGAAGACGGCGTGAAGTGCGTTGCCGTCCGTGCTGAAAAAACCGAAAGCGGAACGGTGTACGAAGAAGATTTTTCCCGCACGCAAAAGATTCCCGCCGATTCGATCATCGTCGCCATCGGTCAGGGCCCGCAGGGCGCGGTGATGTCCGACAGCAGCGTTTCAAAAACCCACAGCGGCCTGGTTGCCGCCGATGAAAGCGGCCATACCTCATCGCCGGGCGTGTTTGCCGCGGGCGATATCGTTACGGGGCCGAAAACGGTGGTCGAGGCCGTGGCCTTTGCCAAAAAGGTCGCCCTGGAAATCAACCGGTACTGCCTGGAGCATTAAACAATCTTCAGCGACAATTCCATCAGCTGTTCAATGCTCACCCGGGAAGGGGCGTCGGACATCAGGTCCGCGGCCTTTTGCGTTTTCGGAAAGGCGATGACGTCGCGGATCGATTCCGCCCCCGTCATGATCATCACAAGCCGGTCCAGACCGAACGCCAGTCCTCCGTGCGGCGGCGCCCCGTACTCGAGGGCGTCGAGCAGAAATCCGAATTTCAACTTCGCTTCTTCGTCGCTGAGGCCCAGCGCGCTGAACACCTGCGCCTGCACGTTCTTGCGGTGGATGCGGATGCTGCCCCCGCCGATCTCGGAGCCGTTGAGCACCAGGTCATAGGCCCGGGCCCGCACCTTTCCGGGATCGGTGCTCATGAGCGGGATGTCTTCCAGAAACGGCGAGGTGAAGGGATGATGCGTGGAGACAAACCTCTTTTCCGACTCCGAATATTCCATTAGCGGAAACTCCGTGACCCAGGTAAAGGCCAGCGCTTCCGGGTTGATCCGGTTCAGCTTTTTGCCCAGGTGCAGACGCAGATTGCCCAGGGCGTCGCAGGCTGTTTTGGGCGAGTCCGCGACAAAAAAGAGGATGTCGCCTTCTCTGGCATTCATAGCCCGGGCGATAGCGGCCGACTCTTCAGGCTTTAAAAACTTGAAGATGGGAGAGGTCCAGTCGGCGGCATTGATCCTGGCCCAGGCCAGTCCCCTGGCGCCGTAAACCGCCACGAAATCCGACAGAGAGTCGAGGTCTTTCCGGGAAAGAGAAGAAGCCTGCTCGGCTTTGACGGCTTTGACGACGCCTCCGGAGGCGACGACCTCGGCAAACAGCTTGAAGCCCGAATCTTTGACGATGGACGTGAGGTCCGTGATCTCCATGCCGAAGCGCACATCGGGGTTGTCTTTGCCGTAACGGCTGACGGCCTCGGCAAAGGTCAGCCGTGGAAAAGGAAGAGGCAGGTCGATGTGCATGCAGGTTTTGAAAATCGCCGCCATCAGCCCTTCCATCATTTGCAGAATGTCTTCTTCCGAAATAAAGGACATCTCCACATCGATCTGCGTGAATTCCGGCTGGCGGTCGGCGCGCAAATCCTCATCGCGGAAGCATTTGACAATCTGGAAATAACGGTCGAACCCGGAAACCATCAGCAGTTGCTTGAAAATCTGCGGAGACTGGGGGAGCGCGTAAAACATGCCTTTGGAGATGCGGCTGGGCACAAGGTAGTCCCTCGCGCCTTCCGGCGTGCTCTTGGTCAGAAAGGGCGTTTCCACTTCGATGAATCCGTGGTCATTGAAATACTGCCGCGTGGCAATGGCCAGTCTGCTTCGCAAAAAAAGGTTCTTTTGAATGGCCGGGCGGCGCAAATCCAGATAGCGGTATTTCAGCCGGACATTTTCTGAGATGTCTTCATCGTCAAACGAGAAGGGCGGCGTTTTGGATTCATTCAGGATTTCCAGTTCGGAAATGACGACTTCCACCTGCCCGGTGGGCAGCGCCGGGTTATCCATGCCCTCCGGCCTTCTGCGCACTGTGCCTTTCACGGCCAGAACGTACTCGCTGCGTATCTTGTGCGCTTCTCCGTGGACGGCTTCTCCCGCGTCGGGCTGAAAAACGACCTGAACGATGCCTTCGCGGTCGCGCAAATCGACAAAAATGACGCCGCCGTGATCGCGCCGCCGGTGCACCCAACCCATTAAAACAATTTCGTTGCCTTCATCGGCGACGGTTACGCTTCCGCAGTAATGGGTTCTTTTTTCTTTCACAATAAAACGACTCACAAAACCTTTACCTCTCTTTTTAAAATATCCGTAACCGCTTCCAGAAGCTGGTCCAGCGGCAGACGTTGCTGATTTTTCGTGTTCATGTCGCGCAGTTCGGCGCAGTTTTCCTCGATTTCCCTGTCCCCGAAGATCAGCGTGTAGGCGCTGTGGAGCTTGTCCGCGCGCTTCATCTGACTTTTCAGGCTTTTGCCGGAATAATCCATGGCCGCGCAAATTCCCCTTCGGCGCAGTTCCTGCGTCAGAGTAAAAGCGATTTTCTGCGCGCGCTCCCCCAGGGCGGCAATAAAGATTTCCGCCGCATAAGGATTCCGGTCGTCGGGCGGAAGGCAGGCGATCAGCCTTTCCATTCCGATGCCGAACCCGATGCCGGCGATGTCGGGGCCCCCCAGAAATTGGACCAGGCCGTCATAGCGGCCCCCGCCCGCGAGCGAATTCTGCGCGCCAAGCCCGCCGGATTTCACCTCAAAAGCCGTTCGGGTATAGTAATCCAGACCGCGCACCATTCGCGGGTTGATTTCATAGGGCAGATTCAGGTCAGACAGATAGCTTTTGACCCGGGAAAAATGCTCCGAACAGTCCGCGCACAGGAAGTCCAAAATGCGGGGAGCGCCGTCAATCACCTCGCCGCAGGATTCCACCTTGCAGTCAAAGACGCGCAGCGGGTTGGTGTGAATGCGTCTCTGGCAGTCGGGGCACAGGGAACTTTCCCGGCCTTTCAGATAATCGACCACCGCCCCGGAAAAGACCGGACGGCAGGCTTTGCAGCCCAGGGAATTGATTTCCAGAGACAGTTTTCCGATGCCCAGGGTTTGCAGGAAGTGCATCAGCATGAAGATGACTTCCGCGTCGGCGGCGGGGCTGTCGTCCCCGAAGAGCTCCGCGTCAATCTGGTGAAACTGGCGGAATCGCCCCTTCTGCGGACGCTCGCGGCGGAACATGGGGCCCATGGTATAAAGCCGGGTGACGGGATCGGAGGCAGAGAGATTATGCTCGATGTAGGCCCGAATGACGGATGCCGTGGCTTCCGGGCGCAGCGTCAAAAGTTCGTCGTCGCGGTCGCGAAACGTGTACATTTCCTTTTCGACAATGTCGGTTGCCTCCCCGATGCTTCGCTGAAACAGCGACGTTTTTTCCATAATCGGAACGCGGATTTCGCAAAAGCCGAAGCATTCGAAAACCCGGCGGGCCGCAAGCTCCAACCGGTGCCAGACGGGTGAATCGCCGGGGAGGACGTCTTTTATGCCTTTAACGGCCGTAATTTTTTCCATAGTTATATTCCAAAATAAATCAGATGCTTCTAGCATATCAACCGGGCATTGGCAATGAAATATTCAGGGCCCGGCGGCCGGCGGGTTCAGGCTCCGGCCTTTTGATCCACGGGGTGATGGAAAGGGCCCGCCCGTCGGAATCGATGGACACGGCGCCGTCCCGGTCCATGCGGAAGATCCCGGCGCCGGCGGACCGGTAGCGCTCCAGAACGGCGGTGTGGGGGTGGCGAAAGACGTTGTTTTTCCCCGCGCTGACGACGGCCCAGCGGCAGGACACGGCGCGGACAAAGCGAGGCGAACTGGATGTGGCGGAACCGTGATGCGGCACGAAAAGGACGTCGCTTTTGAGGTCTTCCCCGGATGCGATCAGGCGCGCCTCAACGGACGCGGAGATGTCGCCCGTGATGAGAAAACGCCGGGTGCCGTAGGTGATTTTCATGACCAGGGATGCGTCATTGGTATCCTCATAGGACAGGGCTCGGCCGACCGGGTCCGGAGGAAGCGGGGGCCACAGGAACCGGAAGTTTACGCCGGAAAGATTCACGGGCGGCGATTGCGCCGACAGGTTTCTGACCTTTACGCCGCGTCCGGAGATGGTGTTTTTCCACAGCCGGTAAAGATCATCGTCGGCTGTGAGGCCGGTGCACCACACTTCCCGGACGTCAAAGTTGTTGAGAATATAAATCAGACCCTGAAGGTGATCGGGGTGAGGATGCGTCAGCACGGCGATATCGACTTTTCGTATCCTTTTGGCGTAAAGGAAAGGGGCGATCACGGCCCGGCCCATGTCGAACGAGCTGTCGTGAAAGCCTCCGCCGTCAATGAGCATGTTGACGCCCCGGGGAAGCTGAAGAAGCGTCGATGAGCCCTGGCCGACATCGATCGCCGTGATTTTCAGATGGGTGGAATAACGGTCCTTCAGGACAAGGAAAGCGGCATCGGCAAGAATCAGTGCAACGCAGATCATAAGGCCGGTTCGCATCAGGATCGGCCGGCGCGTCGAATGGTCCTTCCCGCTGCCGGACGACAGGGCCTGGACCAGGAAGTAGAGAAAAAGATAAAAAAGCGCTATTTCCATGACGTTGGGTTTTACGAAGCTGAAGGAGGACCAGGGTAGCGACGCCAGTTCTTCGATGATCCTGACGGCGATGCCGGTGAAAAAGGACGAGACGGATATGAAAAAACCGGCAAGCGCCTCCGAGATGAGCGACGTCAGAATGAACAGCATGGCGGGAATGAGCGCCAGGATGCCCAGCAGGGGAACCGCAACCAGATTGGCGATGAGCGTCACGGCCGAAACGCGGTTGAAGTAGAAAACGATGATCGGCAGGGTTCCCAGCGTGGCCGCAACGGAGACCAGAAGGAAGAGGTACAGCCGGCCGATGCCCGCCGAAATCCAGCGGGGCGTCGATGAGGGGAGGGGCGCCCGCCGGTTGCCCAGCTTGTCAACCGCGTAAAGAATTGCGAAAACCGCGCTGAAAGAAAGTTGAAAAGAAATCTCGAAAAGCGCTTCGGGCAGAACGATCAGGATGAGCAGCGCCGCGCCGGCAAGGATGTTGTAGAGGTCCTTGGACCGCCCGATCAGAAGCGCGGCCAGAAAGGCCAGCGTCATGAGCGCGGAGCGAAGGACGGGGGTTCCCATTCCGGCGACCAGCGCGTAGATCAGGACCGGAACCATGGCTGCTCCCGTCGCCGCCTTGATGATGTTGAATTTCAGCATCAGATATTCCGAGGATTTAAGGGCGATAAGGATCAGGAAAAAAGCCGATGCCGCGACGATGCCGACATGCAGGCCGGAAATGGACAGAATATGGGAGGTTCCGGTTTTCGCGAAATCGTCGCGCACATTCTGCGGAATGGATTTTTGATTGCCGATCGTCAGCGCCTGCAGAATTTCCCTCTGCGGGGAAGGGGCGCGGGCTTCAATCAGGCGCTTCAGACGCAGACGGAAGCGCTCCAGCTTCAGCCTGAGGCCGCCGGCGGCGCCCGGGCGGATCAGAACAATGCCTGCCCGGTCGGAGACATATCCGGCAACATAAATGCCGCGGCGGTTCTGGACCCGCTCGTAATCGAAGCTTCCGGGATTGTGAAAACTCTGAATTTCCCTGATTTTTGTATGAACACGGATGAAATCACCGTATTGAAACGAAAGGTCCGGCGGTATGGCCAGACGAATTTTCCCCGTTGCGGGTACGGCGGTGCTGTCGCGAAGGACTCTCCGGCAATCCACGATCAGCGTGTTTCTCTCGGGAAGCGCCTGTTCGGTGGAAAGAACGATGCCTTCCAGAGTCGTTTTTCCCTGACCGGCCGAATGGAGAATATGCCGGTCCTGACCGGCAAGAAAGGGCTGCCGTTGGATATTCAGCATTCCGGCCGTCAGCATCAGGGCCAGCAGCAGAAGAAAGGCTGCTCTATTCCAGCGGCGACTGACGCTCACCAGCAGGAGCGTCAGGACCGGCAGCATGCAGACCGGCAAAACGGCGGGGGCCGGAGAGATGCCCTCGCCGATCCAGATGCCGGCCATCAGGGCGGCCAGCGGGTACCATAAAGGTCTGCGCATGGGGAACAGGACCTCTCAGCGGGAAGCGTTCAATTGATTGGCTAAAAAACGCAAAATATTATAAAAGCAGCTCAAAATACTCACGCGGAAGAACCACGGAACAGTTTATGCGGCAACCGATGCAATATGACGAGAGAACCTGGCGAAGGCTCAAGCTGCTGATCGTAAGCAGGGTGGTCATCCTCTCCGCTTTTCTGCTGGTGACCCTGTTTCTGGGCACCGTCAAATCGATCATTTTCATCTCCCGGGATATGCTGCACGCCATTTACGCCGTCATCGTCGCGATATACATCCTGTCCGTCGTTTATACACTGCTTTTAAGAAAAAAAAAGTATTTTCAGATCAACATCTACTTCCAGCTTGCCGCGGATATCGTGCTGGTTTCGTTTCTGGTGTACCTGACCGGCAGCATCGGCAGCAACTACTCGCTTCTGTACACACTGGTCATCATTTACGCCGCCATTTTTCTGGGGCGCCGGGGCGCCCTGATCTTCGCGTCGGTCTGCAGCATCGCCTACGGGCTGGTGCTGGATCTTGAATATTTCGGCGTCATCCCCACTTTTTACGCGACCGGCCGGGATTACACGCTGGAGGCGGGGGATGTTTTCATTCGGATCGCCGTCCACATTCTGTCGTTTTACATCCTCGCGTTTCTGGCCAGCTTCGTAGTCGAGCAGGAAAAAAAGGCCCGGTCCCTGCTTGCGGAAAAAGAATCGGCTTTTGACCAGTTGGACCTTCTTTTTCGCAGCATCATCGAATCGGTGGATACCGGCATTCTGACGACCACGCTGCAGGGCCGGATCAAAACATTCAACCGGTCCGCCGAAAAAATAACCGGCCATCCGCTTCGATCCGTGGAGAACCGGCAGATCGAGGATGTATTTCCCGCCTTTGCCCCTCTGTTTTCCAACGGCGACGGCCCGCAGATGAAGCCCAAGGGTGAAATAAAAATCAACAGCCAAAAGGGTGTGCCGATCTATCTGGGATACGCGCTTTCCCCCCTGAAAGACAAGAACAGCGGGCAGATCGGCCATATTCTGATTTTTCAGGACATGACGGAGATTCGGCGCATGGAGGAAAATCTCGAGAAAAGCAGAAGGCTCGCGCTGATCGGCGAAATGGCCGCCGGCCTCGCCCACGAAATGAGAAATCCTCTGGCGTCGATTACCGGCTCGATCCAGCTGATGGCGCAGACCCCGAACCTGGACGAGACGAACAAGAGGCTGATGCAGATCATTCTGAGGGGCAAGGACCGCCTGGAAAGTTTCGTGAGGGATTTTCTTCTGCTGGCCCGTCCCGTGCCGGAAGCCAAGCAGTTCGTCCGGGTGAATGATGTTGCCGAAGAAGTGGTGGATAGCATGAAATTGTCCGCCGACTGGAGGGAAGGCATTCAGCTGGAGAAAAGAATTTCCGGAGACCCTCAGGCGCTGGCCAACGAAGAGCAGGTTCGTCAGATCCTGCAAAACATGCTGACCAACGCCCTGCAGTCCATGGAAGGGAAGGGCAGGATCGATCTTGAAATCCGGACCGTGCGCCTGGAAGACAAAAGGGACTATGCCGAAATCAAGGTAACGGACGACGGATGCGGCATTGAAGAAAAAGACATGAAAAAGGTTTTGGAACCGTTCTTCACCAACAAGGAGCGGGGCACGGGGCTGGGTCTGGCGATTGTCAGCCGCATCGTTGACGGCTACGGCGGCAGGATCACGATACGAAGCAGTGTCAATGAGGGAACCGCAATCACGGTATGGCTGCCCTGCCGATAAGATCAAAGGAGCGCAAGCATGGCGAAAATTCTGGTTTTGGATGATGATCAGGGGATGAGAGAGTTCATGGAAATTATGCTGACCAAGGAAGGCTATGACGTCACCTGCGCCGGCAAGCCCGAAAAGGCGATCAGCCTGTGCCGCAAAACCGCCTTTGACCTGGTGATCACCGACCTGAAGATGCCGAAGATCGACGGCATCGAATTTCTGAAGACCATCAAGGAGCAGCGGCCGGAAACCGTTGTGATCCTCATCACCGCCTACGCTTCCGGCGAGACGGCCGTCAATGCCATGAAGGAAGGCGCGTATGACTACGTGGAAAAAAGCGGCAACATCGACGAGCTGAAGAAGATCGTCCGGCAGGCCCTGTTGCAGCAGGGATCGCCGGGCGAGGCCCAGACGCCGAAAAAAAATCCGCCGGCGGAAACCTCGTTTTGCGGCATGATCGGGGCCAGCCGGGAGATGGCCAAGGTTTTTTCGACCATTCGCAAGGTGGCCGATACGCCCGCCAATATCCTGATTCTGGGGGAAAGCGGGACGGGCAAGGAACTGGTCGCCCGCGCCATTCACGAAAACTCCTCCCGCGCCCCGATGCCGTTCATGGCCATCAACAGCGGCGGGATACCGGAAAACCTGCTGGAAAGCGAGCTGTTCGGCTACATGAAGGGGTCCTTCACCGGCGCTTACGGCGACCGGGCGGGCCTGTTTGAACTGGCCCGGGGCGGAACCGTTTTTCTCGACGAGATCGGGGAGCTTCCGCCCGTTCTGCAGGTGAAGCTTCTGAGGGTCGTGCAGCAGAAGACCTTTCGCCGCATCGGGGGGGACAAGGACATCACGGTGGACGTGCGCATCATCTCCGCCACCAATCAGAATCTGAAGGAGAAGGTTGCCCGTGGATCTTTCCGCGAAGATTTGTATTTTCGCCTCAACGTCATTCCGATTCACATGCCGCCGCTTCGCGAAAGGAAGGAGGACATTCCGCTTCTGACCCGGCATTTCATTGAAAAATACGCGCGCGATTTCGGCAAGGAAGTGCGGACGATTTCCTCTTACGCCATGGAGCTGCTGATGGAATATCCCTTTCCCGGAAATATCCGCGAACTGGAAAACATCATCGAACGGGGCGTGGCGATGGAGACCTCCAATATCATCCTGCCCGAAAATCTGGTGCTGACGACGGACGCGGACGCGCCGGGAGTCTCGATCGATTTGTCCATTCCCGACGGGGGAATCGATCTGAACGAAGAGATGAACCGAATTGAGAAACGGGCGATCGAAAAGGCGCTGCAGAAGACCAGGGGCATCAAAACCAAAGCGGCGGATCTGCTGGGCGTCACCAGCGATTCCTTAAAATACCGCATCGAAAAGCTGGGCATTGAGTAGAAAAAGAACGCTCTTCGCTCACCCGCTGTTTTTCCGCCGGTTGAGTTCCGCGGAATAAGCGGCAATCAAATCGTCGTGGCGAAGCACGCCCAGCACAATGTTGCCGTCGTCGGGGCTCACCACCAGGAGTTCCTCAGCGTTCGTTTCCATGAACTTCATGAACGCGTCGTAAAAATTATCCTCCGGCGTCACCGTTCGAACGGGACTCATCATATCTTCGGCGATGATCAGATCCTCCAGGCCTTCCTCAAAGACAATCGTTCGCGCATGATCCCAGTTGACGGAGCCGATCAGCGCGTCGTTCTCGTCATAAACGGGAAAGCATTCGATGCGGGAAGCGGAAAAGATTTTCTTGAGCTGGCCGTAGGACGTGGTTTTGCGCACCGGCGTAACTTTTTCCGGCTTGTAAAAGTCTCTCACCCGGGTTTCGGCAAAAAGATTCACCGTGAAATCCGCCGTGTGCGCGGGCGACTCGCGCTTGCTTTGAACCTGCCTTGCATAGATGGAATGCTGTCGTGTAAAAAGAATGGCAATGATGGACACCAGCATCAGAGGCGCGATAAGGCCATATCCCCGGGTCATCTCCGAACACATCAAAAGTGTTCCGATGGGCGCGCTGGCCACCCCCGCAAAGAACGACGCCATGCCCACAACCACAAAGGCTTCCGGCTGCGCCACGATATTTGGATAAAAATAATGGGCGGAATACCCCACAGCCCCGCCGATCATTCCCCCGATAAACAGTGTCGGGCCGAAGACACCGCCGGAACCGCCCGACGATATCGTAAAACTGGTGGCGATGATTTTGGCCAACGCGATCGCCATCATGATTCCGATGCCGAGTTTGCCCAGGATGGCCAGTTGTATCCACCCCCAGCCGTCACCATAAACCTGCGGGAAAAAAAGGCCGATGCAGCCCACCGCCAGGCCGCCCAGCGCCGGCTTGACATAGAGGGGGATCTTCAGAGGCTGAAAAATGCGCTCGCGTACCGCGTAAAATACCTTGATGAAAAAAATCCCGGCCGGCACACAAATCAGACCCAGAAGGATATAAAAAATCAGCTCGCGGGGATTGGAAAACGTGTATTCCGGAAAGAAAAAAATCGGCGCGTTGCCGAAAAAATAGGTAAAGATGATATAGGCGGTAATCGAACTCACCACCGTGGGCACGAGGGCTTCCGTTTCCATGTCTTCCTTGTAGAGGATTTCAATGGCGGTGAGTGCGCCGCCGAGAGGAGCGCG
>JAQUVQ010000061.1 GCA_028693285.1 Smithellaceae bacterium | reverse complement strand
CGGAGCTTGCCCCAGTGTTGTAACGGTTCCAAGTTGCGCCATAATTTGTGTAACTGTCGGCTTTGTACCTTCTGTTAGATACACTTTAGCATACGTCAAATTCGCTGATGATTTCATTTCAGCTATCTGGCCTTTTGCTGCTGCAATCTTGGCTTCTGTCTGCAGGTCGATGTATTTCGGCACCGCCACCGCCGCCAGAATGCCCAAAATTACCAGAACGGCGATAATTTCAATCAACGTAAAACCTTTACTGCTTTTCAATGTTTTCATTTTTTTCTCCTTTTTTTTATTTAAATTTTGTCTTTCGGTTTCGTTAAACTTCTATAATCTTGGTTTATTGAATAAGCACTTGCTGTGCCATATTCTCTTATATATATCTTTTAAAAAATATTTAGTGGTAAAAACAAAATATGGATAGTTTTGCACAACCCCTCTAATCTTCATACCGGTACAGATCGGAATGAATGAAGCCTTTGGAAATACTGGATTCCCGCCTTCGCGGGAATGACAAAACTGTTGGTTTTATGTCGTTGCTCAAATCCAGCATATCATTTTTTAGATGCCGGCTTTCGTAGGTATGACAACGAAAATTATAAATTTAACATCATCAAATATTGTAATATCCGCCGATCATCAACAATATTTGTAGTATTGTTCTTTTGAAATCAGTCGAATGAATAATAAATTCGTTTTTTCTATTACTCTCATCTTTATCGAACTCGTAAAAAATGTATTGTGTTCCACTTTTATCATTCTGCTCCGTCCCTTCGGCCAGCTCAGGGTGACAGCAATGACTTTTTTGCGAGTTCATCAATTTTACTTAAAAATTTTAAACAGGCATAAGATATGCTTGTTGGACGGTTAATTTCCTTTTAATTATTCAAAGTTTGCGTTTTGCTAGAATAATAATAATAATTATGAAACTTAAAAAATCAAATGGGTTTACGTTGCTTGAGGTCATCTTTGTTGTCGTTATTATCGTTATTTTGATGGTCGTTGCACTCCCCCGCTATACGGATCTCATCGAAAAAGCTAAAGTGAAAGTGATTCAATACGTTGCGGGAATGGGATGTGAGCAGATAACAGTGGCCTACTCCAGGGAAATTCTTAAAAATGGAAAGCCTCCCAGCATGGCCAACCTCAATGAAATACTCAATGACAAGAAAACTGAATTAACAAAAATTGGTGTTTTTACAGTCAATTATACAAATCATGAAGGCAAGGGAATAAAAGTGACCATAACAAAATCAAGCGCTTTCGAAATGCCACCCGGCGGTCCTTTTGAAAGAACAATTATACTGGCGAGTGATGGAGGGTGAAGTAAGCTCACCCTTCGACAAGCTCAGGGTGACAAAGAATCATTATTTTTGATGGCGGAAACATCGATTTCGTACTTTTTGATGCGGTGCCAGAGGCTTCGCTGGTTGATCCCGAGGAGTTTGGCGGCCCGCGCCTGAACACCGCCTGCCTTCTTCAAAACACTTAAAATGATTTCCTTTTCACTTTTCGCCAAATGCTCATCAAGGCTAAAGCCTTCGGAAATCTTCGGATCTTCTTTAAGTACCACCGTATCTTCAGCCTCCTTCCCCGTTGTGATATTATCGGCAACTGTTTCGTGGTGGTGTTCCGGCATATTTGTCCGGCGGGTCAAGCCGACTGACGTGATTCTGCCCTGATCGGCCATGACGGAGGCTCTCTCCAGCACATTCCTCAATTCACGCACATTCCCCGGCCAGGACCAGGTCATCAGCTCCCGCATGGCTTCCGGCGACAGTTCGCGTTTTTCAGGCATATTTTCCAATATGTGCCTTGCAATCAGCGGAATGTCCTCCACACGATCCTTCAGCGGGGGAATATAAATGGGAAAAACGTTTAAACGGTAAAAGAGATCTTCCCGAAAAGTCCCTTCCTTGACCATCTGGTGAAGATTTTTGTTGGAGGCTGCGATAAAGCGAACGTTAATTTTTATGGTTTCATTGCCGCCGACGCGCTGAAACTCCCGCTCCTGAAGAACGCGCAGCAGTTTTGCCTGTGTTTCCAATTGAATATCTCCGATTTCGTCCAGGAATAACGTGCCTTCGTTGGCCAGTTCGAACTTTCCTGTCTTCTTTGCCGTGGCGCCGGTAAAGGATCCTTTTTCATGCCCGAAAAGTTCGCTCTCCAGCAGACCGGCCACTATGGCGACACAATTGAGTTTGATAAACGGTTTTCCCAGTCGGTTGCTCTCCCGGTAGATTGCTTCCGCGAACAGTTCTTTGCCCACACCGCTTTCGCCCAAAAGCAAAACGGTATTGTCGGTCGGCGCCACCTTGATGACCTGGCTTAAGCACCCCCGAATGGCCCGGCTTTGTCCGATGATCCCGGGAAACCGATCCCTGGCGTCCACCTTGCTGATCAAGTTGGCCACTTCAGTAAATACGTGATCGTAATAACGCAGTTCATCGCGGGCATAAGGTTTCGATTCCGCCTCCGGTTGAGACGGCGGTTTTGGAAAAGACGGTGAAGACTCCACCTGATCGATAAATTTTTGAACGGGACTCAAGACGGCATAAGTCACGACAACGGCTGAGAGAGCGGTAAAGGCAATGACGACCCCGCCCAGCAAAAAAAGCTGAAACGTTGAGGCTCTGCCGGCGTAGTAAGCGATGATAAACGCCAGAACGGCAAATCCCGTAAAGATAAACGGAATCAGTACAAAGAGGCTGACGCGGACCGGTGAAGAACGTCCTGTAAAATATTTTTTTAAATGCTTGGGTATTCTGTTAATCACGGTAAATGTTTACTCATCCTCCTGAAAAAATCCACATCCGGCACTGTATCCCACCTCCCCCTGCCCCCTCCAGAGGGGGAAAGATAAGGGGGCTACTTGACCATTTTGGTTAAATCCCACATGGGCAGGAAAATCGCCAAGGCAAAGAAGCCGACCACCGCCGCGAGGCCAACAATCAAAATGGGACCTATCGAGTCGGCCAGGCCCTTGACGGCATAGTTGACTTCATCGTCGTAATGGAGAGACACCTGCCGCATCATATCTTCAATGTTGCCGGATTCTTCGCCGATGGCCACCATGTCCACGACCATAGGGGTAAAGTGCTTGGCGGAGCGAAGCGGCCCGGAAATTCCCTGGCCCTCCTGTATTTTGTCCCGAACATTGTCAAATTCCCGCGAAATGGCCGTGTTGCCGATGGTGTCCGAAACAACTTCCATGGTTTTCATCACGGGAACGCCGCTGGCCTGCATGATGGCAAATATCGCCGCAAAACGGGACATGGCCGCTTTCTGAAACAGAGGGCCAAAAAGAGGCATTTTCAGTAAAAAAGTATCCAGCACGTATCGCCCGGCCACGGTTTTGAAATAATAGCGTAAACCGACGATTGTGACCACCAGGCCGCCAATCAGGATATACCAGTAGTTGGCCAAACCCTGATACATGATCATGGCAATTTTTGTCGGCAGTGGCAAATCGAGTTTGGCTTGCTGAAATATCGCGACAAATTTCGGAATAACAAACGTCAAAAGGACAATAAATGCGATGACCAGCGCAACGAGAACAATGATCGGGTATTGAAGAGCGGATTTAATGTCCGCTTTTATTTTGGCTTCATGTTCGACGATATCGATCAGTCTCTCCAGGATTTCCGTAACGGAGCCGCTGATCTCGCCGGCATTGATCATACTGAGATACAGGGGAGAAAATATGGACGGATGCTTCTTCATGGCAGTGTGAAGCGTCAAGCCGTCCCTGATGTCCTGGCTGATGGCTGTTGCGACCTTTTTGAGCACTTTGTCCTGCGTCTGGCTGACAAGCACCTGCATCAGCCGAATGATGGGAACGCCGGCCTGCATCATGGACCGGAACTGCTTTGTAAAAAGAATCAGATCTTTTGTTTTTACCGCCGCCCCGAATCTCAGAGACGAAAGAGAAGAAAGGCTGAAACCGCTCTTGTCCTGCTGGACAATCCGAACCGGGATCAGGTTGCGGGCGGCCAGCATGGTGTTGACCATTTCTTCCGATTCCGCTTCCATGGAATCGGAAACGGTCTTGCCCGTTTCGTTGATCGCCGAATAAACATAATTGGCCATCTTTTTTCCCTTATGTCATAACCGCCGACGTGGCTTCTTCCGGCGTGGTGATGCCGCTCATCACCTTTGCCGCCGCGTCTTCCACCAGTGTTCTCAGTTTTTCTGCCTCTATCGCCGCTTTTGTGATCTGCTGGCTGGAATATCTCTTCATGATCATGTCCTGGACCATCGCGTCGTTCACCAGAACTTCAAACAGTCCAGTCCGTCCCTTGTAGCCCGTATTTTTGCACTGCTGGCATCCCCTGCCCCGCGCAAATTTGGCGTTTTTGGCCTGTTCCTGCGTGATGCCCAGCGCGTCCAGCGCTCTTTGCGGGGGCTGATAGGATTCCTTGCAGTAGGGACAGACGGTCCGCAACAGCCGCTGGGCAAAGGAAACCAGCAAAACGGAAGAAATCAGAAAAGGTTCAATGCCCATGTCGATGAAGCGCGTCACGGCGCCCGCGGCATCGTTGGTATGAACGGTGCTCAGCACGCGGTGGCCGGTCTGGGCCGCCTGGACGGCAATCGCCGCCGTTTCCGAATCGCGGATTTCCCCGACGAGAATCACATCCGGGTCCTGACGGAGAATGGAGCGCAATCCGCTCGCGAAGGTCATCCCGGCCTTCCGGTTCAACTGGACCTGGCGAACGTTGTTGACGCGGTATTCGACGGGGTCTTCCAGTGTGATAATGTTGATGTCCGGCTTGTTGATGGCGCTGAGGATCGCGTAAAGGCTGGTGCTTTTGCCGCTGCCGGTAGGTCCGGTGCTCAGGATCAAACCGTAAGGCTTCACGCTCATGGTCTCTATTTTGTCCCGGTCCGAGGGTATCATGCCCAGTCGGTCCAGCGTATAGATGCCGCCGCTCATGTCGAGCATTCGCAAAACGAGGTTTTCACCGTAGATGGTCGGGATGGAGGAGACTCTGACATTGATTTCCTTGCTGCTCATTTTCAGTGTGAAGCGGCCGTCCTGGGGAACGCGGGACATGGTAATGTCCATATTGGCCAGTATTTTGATGCGGGCGACAATCGGCAGGAAGAGCGCCTTGGGCGGCGACGGAACCTCGATCAGTTTGCCGTCCACGCGAAAGCGCATCTGGACGTTGTTCTGCTGCGGGCTGATGTGGACGTCGCTGGCGCCGTCGCGGATCGCCTGCGCGAAAATAGAGTTAGCCAGACGGACAACCGGCGCTTCGCCCGCCATGTCCTGAAGGGTGGCCACGGAAACCTCTGTTTCCCTTTCGGGCGCCGCCTCTTCCTGGCCTTCTTCGGCAGAGCCCACCTCCATGCTTTCCATAATGCTGCCCAGACCGGACTGCGACCCGTAGAGGGAACTGATCAGTTGATTAAGCTCCCTTTCCGAACAGACCACGGGCTCCACTTCGGAGTTGGTCAGCATTTCAATATAATCCAGCGTGTTGATGTCCAGGGGATCGACAATCGCGATGGTGAGCAGCCTGCCTTTTTTTCTCAGAGGCGCCACCTGGTATTTTTGCGCGGCTTCAATGGGAATAAAATGGGCCAGAGAAAGATCCAGCGGATACTGATCGGGGTGATATTTGGATATGTTGAGCTGCCGGCTCAACATATCGATGATCTGCTGTTCGTTCACCACTCCCTGGCGCGTGAGATACTGGCCCAGTTTCAGGCCGGCTTTCTTCTGGTCAACCAGGGCCTGCTGAAGCCGTTCCTCCGTGAGCAGACCGCTGTCAATCAGCATCTCACCCAGGCGTTTTTTGATTTTCA
The DNA here is from genome assembly GCA_028693285.1 of Smithellaceae bacterium. Lineage (GTDB taxonomy): Bacteria > Desulfobacterota > Syntrophia > Syntrophales > Smithellaceae > UBA8904. The sequence continues at coordinate 6,737 of JAQUVQ010000061.1, read as the reverse complement.
TCGATTCTCCATTTTTATGTAGGGCGTGCCTTTAAGCGCGCCGGACCACCCTTGCATGCGGGTTTGGCGGGTCTGAAGACCCGCCCTACACGTGTTTGTACTGGTCGATGTATCACCGTCCCTCATTTCCCGCGGCAAACTTGCGGTTAAAATAAACCGTGTCGCCGTCCCAGTTTGACAGTATCTTTGCGCCGGCGACTAATTCCAGCGGCAGCCGGTTGACGGCTTCCTGTGCCGCCTGCATGTTCGTAAAGCGCTCTTTCAACACCACGGCAAATTTCCTGCCTTCGCGCTTATTCCAGAAAAAAAGAAACAGAAGTCCGGGGGAACCGGCCTGGTCCCTTTTATCGATAAATGAATGATAAAGAGGCTCCAGTGCGTTTCCGCTTTGCAGAGACACCAGAATTGTCCCCGGCGGCATCGGCCGGGCTCTGCCCATGATCATCGGCACATGAACGGCTGCGCCTTGCACAATTTTGCCGATATCTTTGATTTGCGGATTGGCCAGGATAAATTGCCGCTGGGCGTCCCCGCCTCCGTCTCCGTAAATATCATCCAGAACCCGCCACAGGGTAAGTCTGTGCTTTATAGAGATAGTGCCTAAAAGCGGCGCGGTTTTCGTCTCCAATGCGATGTCATGAACCGGCTGCTCCGCCGGCTCAACCAGCGAGGATGTCGCCGGTATATGGGGAAGGGCCGGCACCGCGGAGACTGTCGCGGGCGGCGGCGAAGCTTCCTTTTTTTGGAATATGGCGGCCAGCACCCGGCTCACGACGCTGTCCGGATGCCCCCCCGGCCCGTTCACATACAGCAGGACGCAGACAAGCGCGGCCGCCGCCACCGCTCCCCACGCAATCCATCTGCCGGCCCGGCTCTGCACTTCCGGCTTGCTCAGGCAGCTTCTCACCAGAAGCCAGCCTGCTTTTCTTTTTCCCTGAATGAGCATCTTGAGAAGCGCCTGGTGACACAGCGAAACGACCTTGCGGGGATAACCGCCCGTGGCAAAATAGATGGCCAGCAGCCCGCCAAAAGTAAAGAGAGGGTATTTGAACGTCCCCTGACGGGCGACCGAAATCCGGTATTCGATCATGGCCTTCATCTGCAGAAAGTTCAACTTCTTGAAACGATGGATGTAATCGACGCGGTCCATTAAGTTTGGCCGGGCGGCCAGGCTTTTCTCCAGCTCCGGCTGGGCAAAAATGATGGTTTGAAGCAGTTTGGCGTCGTTGGTCTCATAATTTAAAAATTCCCGCAAAATTTCCAGGCACTCGTCGGGAATCTTCTGCCCCTCGTCAATAATCAGGGCGATGATCCTTTTTTCATCCACGCCTTTTTCAAACAGGAAGTTTTTAATTTTTTCTTTAAGCTGCCATTCACTGTTTTCGGGACTCATGTCGGGAATCCCCAGGATAGCGGCAACGGTCTTGACAAAGACCATCGTGCTTTCCACCGCGGGATCCAGCAAAAGATAGGTGTCGATGTCCGGCGACTCCGAAGGCGTTGGGGCGGACAAATTCTGGATCAGTTTGCGGCACAGGGTTGTTTTTCCCGTGCCCACGTCGCCGATGACCACGCTGAGCCCGCGCTTCAGACGAACGGACATCTCCAGCATCTGCAGGCAGATGTCGTATTGCGGCGCCGCGAAAAAAAACTCCGGCTCCGGCGAATTGGAAAAGGGTTCCTTGTTGAAATCAAGAAGATTGAAATAATCCACTCCCGGCTCCTTCCCTAGTTGGCGCCCTTCCGCCCGGAAACAGGTTTTCCCTGCAGGTCCGCGGAAAACTTCTCGTCGGCGCCGGCGACTTTCAGGATATGCGGCGTGATGAATATCAGAACTTCTTCCATGTCTTCGGAACGGCTGTCGGCTTTGAAGGCCCAGCCCAAAACGGGAACATCCTTCAGGCCCGGCCAGCCCGCATCTCCGGCGGTATTGGTTTCTTTGGTCAGCCCCGAAATCACGATGGTTTCCCCGTCCCGAACAATCAGCGAGGTTTCAGTAAGTTTCTTGTTGATGATGGGATTGCCTTGCATGTCTGCCGCATGAGTGAAATCCAGTTCATCCTTTGAAACCTTGATCTGCATTTTAAGGTTTTTGCCGTCAATCACATGAGGAGTGATCTCCAGCCTCATCACGGCATCCTGAAAGGACACACTCTGCGTGGGGAGAGCGCCTGGTGTCGTACTGGGCTGCAGCGTGACAAAAGGAACCTTTTTCCCGTTTTCAGTAAAGGCTTTCTGATTGTCCAGCGTGGTAATGGAAGGGCTGGAGACAATGTTGATCTTGCTGTCGCTCTGCAACGCCTGCAGCTCCGCCTCCAGCAAATTTCCGCCGATAACGCCGAACATCAGGCCCAACGTGCCGAGAGGTCCGGTTGCGGCATTTAATATTTGCGATCCAGCGCTGCCGGCGGGGAAATCAACCCCCATCGTTCCTGAGCCCAGGGATAATTGCTTATCCGTAGGATCAGTAGTGTATGTTCTGCTGCCGGAGGGAACCCCTCTGCCGCCGGTGACAACAAGCTGCTCTCTGCCGCCCAGATTGCCGCTGCTGTATCCGCCCCACTTGATCCCCAGGTCGCGGGCGACGCTTTTGGACGTTTCCACGATGTTGGCCTTGATCAGAATCTGCGGCGTGGATTTATCCAGCTTTTCAATAATGGGAACCATGCGATCCAGATCGCGGGCGCTTGCGGAAATGATGATCGAATTGCTGTGCTCATCGAGGATGACAGAGCCCCTGGTCTTGCCGTCCTTATCTTTCGTCAAAAAGTTCTGCAGCGTTTTCTCAAGTTTCTTCGGATCGGAATAGTCGATTTTTATGACCACGGGATCCATCAGAGGCTCCACCCAGTCAATTTCCCGCATCTGAACTTTCTGTTTCAATTCATGCTCGATGTCTTCTATGGTCACGACGCGGATGATGCTGCCTTCCCACACGTAGGTCAACCCGTGGGTTTTCAGAAGCCCGGTAAAGGCCTGGTCCCAGGGAACGTTGCGGAAATCGACATTCACGTCGCCTTTCAGGTCATTTTTAATCAAGATGTTGCAATTGACGGCCTTGGCCATGGCCCGCAGCACCGCCTTGAGGTCCGCCTGCCGCATGGTCAGATTGATCGGCTTGGTCGGAAGCTTTTGGGACTTATCTCCCATCAGGGCGGAGAGCTGCGCCTGTTTGTCGGGAGGCGTCGGAAGGGTTATGGTTTTCTGCCGGTCCGCGGGAGAATATCCGCGGGAAGCCTCCGCCATCGTTTCCCATTTTTCAAAAACCGGGTCTTTCTTTTTGCTTTTCAGGTCGCCCGCGCATCCGATGAGGAACACAAGCACCAGAACGCCGATTGCCGCCAGCCGCCAGGCTTCTTTATGTTTTTTTCGTAAGGTCAATGCCTCAACCTCCTGTCTTTTGACTGTTCCAGTGCCCCGCAAGACTCTTCATTCCTGGATCGGTACATAGGTTTCGCCGCCCGTTGTGCGGTTGATGATCAGGACGCGCGAAGGCGTCACTCGTTTCAAAAGGTATCCCTCGACGTCAAGGGCCTGCCCCGCTTCGTATTCCCAGCCGTTGATGACCGCCATTTTTTTGTTGCCGCTTTCGACATATCCGGAATAGACGATTTTTGGCCCCTCCGGCGCGCCTTTCCCTTCTTCTTTCCGTGCAAACGCGCGGTAGGAAGCCTTGTCCCAAAAAGGATTTTTGCTCCATTCCGCCTCCGCCCTTTTTGCCACATAGACGTCTGCCGCGGTTGCTTTATTTGCCATGATATCAGTGGTCAATGCGGCAAGGGCGGCCTTTTCTTCAACGGGCGCGGCAGCCGGTCCTGCCTTTTTGGCGGCAGGACCGGCAATCAGGAGCTCATAGCCCGCGTACAGGACGGCAATGGCCGTAATCGCCAGAATGATGATTTGTCTTTTGTTGAGATTCTTCATTCTTTCCGCATCCGTCTATTCGGCCAGGGCCACCCATATCTTCAATTCAAAATCCATGGCGTCGCTGCTTTGCTCCAGATTGATCTCCCCGATCCGATCAATGTAGGGCAGCGACCCCAGTCCGATCATCAATTTCCGGAAATTGGCAAACTCTCCTTTCAGCATTGCCGTATAAAGAAGGTTTTGTGAACCGCCGGCCATGGTTTTTACATCCGGAATCAGGGAGAGGATGTTGATGCCGGCCTTGGCCGCCTCCGCCCGGAAAGAATCCTGAAATTCGTCCATGTTTTGCCGGGACAGCTTTGTCTTTGCCGGGTTTGGAAGAATACGATCGTCTTTTGTTGACGAGGCCTGGCTGATCAGCTGATGCATCTGCCGCAGCTCCTTCTGCTCGTCGATTTGCCCTTGAACGGCGTCGACAGCCTTCGAACGCCTGACATTGTATTGATGCAGGGGAACGATCCCCAGCAAAATCACCAGAAGAAGAATTCCGCCGCAAATGATTATGTATCCCACGTTTTTGGATGGAATTTTCTCCAATATTTTCTGAATCATCACTATCCTGTTTTCGCGTTGATCACAAACTGCAGGACCTCGCTCTTCCCGAAATTTGCGACGCTGCTTTTCTGCAGGACCACACCCTGCAGCATGGGTGAATTTTCCAGTTTCATGACATATTGCGCCAACTGCGCGTCCAGCCCGCTGCGGGAACCCAGCACAACGCCCTCCAGAACAACACCTTCTTTCGGCGCCGCTTGCGTTCCGGCCGCTGAAGCTTTTTGACCCCCGGCGCCCGGCTCCGGCAGGGACATTCGGACCTGGGTCAGACGAACATTTTCCGGCGTCAGAAAGGACAATTCGCCAATCAGCGCCAAGCCTTTGTATTTTTTTGAATACCGCTGGCTGTGCTGGTTGCGCAGTTTCATTTCCTGAGCCATTGCAGCGATTTTATCCTTAGATAACTTCGGGCTGAATAGCAACAGCTCTTTTTCGAGTTTTCCCTTCTGGAGGTTCAGTTGCCTTGCTTCCCCGGCCTGCAAAAAAATGACGACGAGGCAAATGGACAAACCGGCCGCGAACGCCGAAAAAACGCCGCAGTTGATTCTCTTGCGGTTGAGTTCCTGTTTTTTCTGAACGTAGGTGAAAATGGCGTTCGGCGTATGTTTGATGTCCGACAGTGCGAGCCCGACGGCCGGAATCAGCGATGCCCTTTCGGCAAGAGACGAAAGTTTGCCGGACGCTTTGAGCGGTCGGGCCGCGAAAGGATCGAAAAATTCACTGACGGGGCCGATCTGTCCCTTCAAGTACTGGAGCAGAGGATAAAAAAATACGCTCACGGCCGAGGATAGATAGACTTTTTCCACCTTTTCAAAACCGACGGAGGTGGCGTAGTATTCCATCGTTCTTTCGATCTGGCGAAGCAGGCGCTCCAGGGCCGGCGTCGTCATTTCCAGGATTCCGGTTTCGGCCCAGTTTACGCCGTCCTCTTTCATCCATTTTTCCGGATCGGCGGAAATTTCATTCAACAAGGCTTTGGCGCGCTCCCTGTCTTCTCTGACGCCCGGCGGCGCTTCCGCGATGGCTTCGTCGATGGCCTCCATCATGCTGCTGATGCCCGTCTTGATGCCCCGGGTCATCACCAGGTCATTTTTCCGGTAGATATCGATCCTTGAAAAATCATGGCCGATATAAATGCAGGCATGGGCGCCTTCCGCCGCGGGAATCCACTCCGTCCGGAAATAATTTTGCGTGGCAAATGGCGCGATGGTGACTCCGGCAAGGCGAACGCCGATGGAGGAAAACAGATTTTTTGCTTTTTCCGGTTCGGACCTGGGCGCGCTGTACACCATGACGGCATATTTGGGAATGCCCTGGTCGCTGATTTTTCCCTGAACCTCATAGTCGTAAAAGGCTTCTTTTTCATCAATGGGATTTTCTTTTTTGGCCGCCCAGTAGATGACGTTTTCCATCTGGTTTGCGGGGACAATCGGTATCTTCAGACGGAAAACATTCACTTCCGCGGCGGACATCATCGCCCAGACATCGCAGTCATCGAGCGATCCGGCAAACGCCGCAATCGATGATTTGAGCAAATTGTTGAATTCAGGGGATTTTTTGGAAACCGTATCGCTGAATTTCACAATCCTGTAATCGGCCAGCAAGGGATTCCCGTCGGAGGTTCTTGTCATTTTCACCATGCTGACGGCATGGCGCCCGATATCCACGCCCACCTGAAAAGGCTTCTTCCCCTTGAAAAACCGTGAAAAGTTGACGGGAATTTTCAGGGAAGGCTTTCGCTTTAAAGAAATATCCGGTCCTCCGCCCGGCGTTGGCGGAAAAGGCTGTTTTTCGCCGCGAATAAGATTCAGCAGCTTTTCCGTTGAATTAATTTGTTTTGCGTTTGCCAAGGAACTCTCCCCAAAAACCTGTTTTGCCGATGCAACAAAACGATGACGGGCGTGCTCCAATAAATGTTGCTGCTTGCCCTTTTTATCGATTTCTATTCATCAATTAGGCATTCATACAATACTCTGACAATTATTACAAATGATTATGTGCTCGAATAAAATAAAAACAGCCGCGGGATTTGGTCCCGCGGCTATCGGTTTTTATGGAGGCGGCAATGAGATTCGAACTCATGAATAACGGTTTTGCAGACCGCTGCCTTAGCCACTTGGCTATGCCGCCAAAAAAAATGGAGCGGGCGAACGGATTTGAACCGTCGACGTCTACCTTGGCAAGGTAGCACTCTACCACTGAGTTACGCCCGCTCACTTAAGAACGCCGGTGACTATAACAAATCGACTCCTCTT
>JAQUVQ010000011.1:32934-56105 GCA_028693285.1 Smithellaceae bacterium | reverse complement strand
TGGGTTCGATTCCCATGCACTTCCGCCAATTTATTAGCAAATTTCAATTTTTACCGAATAAAATTCTTTACCTTGGCTTTAACCTTCCGACGTTAGCATCTCAATAAGCTTTCTAAATGAAAAAAGGCGGATCACTTATGACCCGCCTTTCCAATGATGGTTTCAAATTATGTTAACCTTTGTAACCGCTCCAACTGGCGCTTGTAACGCAATTACAAATGTTTCTTTTTGTCTCTTCGATGACCCGTCAACTATCTCGCCATTAGCAGCGGTTCTCCGGCGACAATCATCTTCTTTATTTCAACTTGAGCGTGATGATATCATGTAATCATAAAAAATCAAGGAAATAATCAATATATAGTGGTTGTCATGAATAATAACACAACAAGTAGTGTTCAAAATTGAAGGGTTATCAGAAAGTTTCAAATTCCAGGATCTGGAAATCGGTGCGGCAGCAAAGCTTTTCTTGTTTTTCCGATATAACATTATAATTGATAATAATTTGAAAATGAACTTTATAAAAACTCAGTATAAGTATCCGGCGCAGGTTAAAGAAATGGGGGTTTGAACATGAAAATAATTCTTCAAAAGACAGCAATCCTTTTATCGTTTCTCTTTTGTTTGTTGGCAACGACGCCGACCGCCTTTGCACAGTCGGTTGTAATCGATGGCGGCATGAGTCCCGACCAAAGCGTGTGGGCGTTTGATAGGGATGTTCGTGACGCAGACAAGGAAGCAACATTCTGGTTTCGTGTGCAAAAGGGGAGTATTTATCAATATTACTTTAAGGCACAGGTCTTCCGGCCGGACGGCTCGGAGGTTTGGAATACATCCTACGGATTTGACATAGAAGGGTATGCCAGCGAGAAACTGACCTTCCCGTTTTTCTTTTACGGTTATAGTCCAAACAAGTTATCCCCGTCATTCGGCATTTGGAAAGTCAGAACGGCGGTTTATGAAAAGGAGACCAAAAGAGAAGTTTCCGTAAGGGAATATTCCATCGCCTTCACCGATGGAAAGAAGCAGCCCCGGTCATCGGATGTACTTTCGTCCGGAAAAAGCGGCAACCCCTTTCCCGTTCCTTCTTTTCAATACAAACAATGGAGATTGAAGAGCTGGGGCATTGGGATTTATGACGAAGTTACCATAGGCCCGAATACCTATGACAGAGAAATTAGAGCGATTGATGTCCGGGATGCTTTTTCCGTCCGGGAAGCCCTGAATGCCTGGGGCAAAGGACACAAGTTCGGCGCAATGCTGGAAGGTCCGCCCGTCAACACTTATCTCAACGCCAACCAATTGCCGCAATATGTTTTCGGGTATATCCTCAAGCATCCCGACGGGGACAACAATGGGAAGAATCCGCAATACCGCATCAGTTCATATTGCAACAATCCGGGCGCCGTTCTTTTCACTTTTGATGTCAGGAAACTGGGGCGCTATCGCATTGAATTCCTGCTTCGGGAGCGTGACAAACCCTCTTGGGAAGAATCCTCATGGGTGCCTATCGGAGGTTTCGATTTTACTCTGACGCAATAGTTTCAACAGACGATTTGCCCGGCATCATCAGGGAAATACAAATCTTTCGAGGGTTGGAAAGATTGGATCGCGGGGCCTGGTTTTAAGCCCATTGAAACGGATGTAACCGTAAATCCTTACGAGCCAGGGAGGCAAAGACAATGATCGGAATAGATATGACCGGCAGGGTAACGCTGATAACGGGCGCCGGCGGGGGCATCGCGGATGTTTTTGCGAAAGCCGCCGCCAAGGTTTATGTAGCGGATCTGGAAATTGAAGACGCAAAGGCGAAAGCCGGACAGCTAAGGGAGAAAGGCTTGCAGGCGTTGGCTGTCGGATTGGACGTGACCAAAAAGGAAGAAATTTACTCGCTGGTTGATCGGATAGTCAAAGAAGACGGCAAAATCGACCATCTCATAAACTGCGCCGGAATTTCCTATAACAAGCCCTACATGGAATCGACGGATGATGAATTCAGAAGCATCCTGGAAGTCAACCTGATCAGCGTGCACAACTGCTGCCAGGCGGTTCTCCAGCAGATGATTCCGCGCAAAGAAGGCAAAATCGTGAATATCCTCTCGGCGTCCTCCCGGATGGGCAGCGACTTTTTTTCTCATTATTCATCGTCGAAATTCGGACTGCTCGGCCTGACCCAGAGCATCGGCCTGGCGGCCGCACGGCATAACATCAATGTCAACGGGATCTGCCCCGGACTCATTGAGACGGGGCTGGGGGAAAAACAGGGCGGGGGGCTGATTCAGCAGATGTCCCGACACTCCGGCAAATCTCAGGATGTGTTAAGAGAGAATCTGCGGAGATCCATTCCGTTGCGGAGATTTCAGTCCGGCGAGGATATCGGCCATATGGCGCTGTTTCTGTGCTCTGATCTGGCGAAAAACATCACGTGCCAGGCGATCAACGTCTGCGGCGGAATGCGAATGAACTGAATGTCCCATAGAACAAGGGGATGCATCCCCTTGGTTGACGACAATCCAAAGCCACATGACGGATGCCTCAATGCTCCGGCAGGAAGGATTTAACCGTTCCTTCAAAAAGCTTCAGAGATTCATCCTTGATCTGAACGGGTACGGACAGCCGCAAAGCATAAAATCCCTCGCCGCTTTTGGCGGGGATGGTTACAAATTTATCGTAAACCGGTACTTTGGTCGGATTGAGAACCCGCTCTCCGACAAGCCGAATATCGATTCTTTCAAATATTTTTGCTTTTCTCCCCGCAATCTCAACTTCACTGACTTTACCGTAGGATTTGCCTTCTGTTTCAAAATTCAAATTCGATCCGGCGTGCCTCCGGATATACACATCAATGGTTTTGTGCAGAAGATTGCCCGGCGCGTAATAATGAATGGAAATGACCGGAGAAAGCGGACCGTCGTTTTGAGGTCCGATAAGGGTGATGCCATATACTTTTTTCTCTTCCTCCGATAAACCAAAGCCAGGGTGGTAAACGCCCCAGCTCGCGGGAATCCTGCATTGGAAATAATTTCCGGAAGAGACATAATCTTTATACTGTGCCCGATCCGACTCCATGGAAACGGCAGCATTGCCTGTTATCGAGGTGAGTAACAATAATCCGGACAACAGCTTTCCGATATAAACGCTTTTCTTCATTTCATGACGATGACCTTGCCGCAGTTCGGTCCCTGGTAGCATTTCATGTCGCCTTCCCGCCAGCCCGTCACGATGACGTGATCGCCTGCTTTGGCGCTGCCCAGATCCTTCAACTGATAGCACCCGGACAATCCCCAGCAGGATTTGGATTTCGCATCCTGAATCTCTTCCAGGCAAATGCGGCCTTCCTGAAAATTCTTGACCACGCAGACGCCTTGAATCTGCTTTTCGGTATTGCCGATGCAGCAAAGGTCGCTGGCGCCGGCGATTTGGCATGTGGCGAAAACAAGACTTGCGGCAATGACGGCACAGACAAAGATTTTACGCATAGGGATAACCTCCCGAAAACCGTAATTGAAGAACATTCTATTGGTTTCCAATTGGCCAGTCAATGAAAAATAGAACCGTCCCCTTAATTTACTTAATTTATCAATTTCAGGCGAGGCGCGGCAAGGATGCGAGGGGTTCGGGGTTTTTGCCATCCAGGGGTGAGGAGCTCATACCCCTGGATGGCCTTGTGCTGCGGTTGACCCACCGTTAATTCAGAACCCAGACATACTGCTTAAGATTCACCGGGAGCGCGGACGCTTTCGGCTTTCGAACCAGAGCGTATTTCCGTTTTCCAAATTTTAATGCGTCTGTGTAAGATGTCATGTAAATGTCAATGTTTCCCTTTTTTCTGCGATTCATCCGGTCTTTGATGACGAAAGTCCCCATATTGCCGATTTGAATTTTGGTTCCTAATGTCAAACCTTTTCGTTCCAGATCCCGGGAGACGGCTACGATGCCGTTTCTGACGAGTTCTCCGGAAGCGGTTACGCCTTTGTTGTGGAAACACTCCTTCAACGTGTACGCGGTTACCGATATTTTGATTTCTTCCGCCCATACACTGCCGGAAGAAACGCACCAGATGCAGATTCCTAAAAGCACAGCTCTTGCTACTAATAGGTTAATTCTTGTCATAATGACCTCCTTGTGTTGAAAAGAGCCGAATCGCTCTTTTGCACAGATTGGGTTATGGCTACCTTTGCCTACCCGTAGCTCCTCTATTGAAACACTCTCCTGCGAGAGCGGAATAAGTTGAGATGTTCTTATTGCCTGATTCTGATCGGGTCCCGGTGAATAGCGAGAAAAACAGACTGAAGATAAGAACAAGATTTGAGTTGGCAGGAACATATGCAAAGTGCTTTTGGTTGTCAATCATTATTTTCCGGCTGGATCCTTATTCATCTTGACAGCCGGTGCATTACTTTATAGAAAAGACCCGTAAATTCTGGGTATTCCGGGAGAGGAATTTTGCAATACAATCCTTGCGTGAAGCATAAGCTGATCCGCGCCTCCACGCGCAGTTTCGCCGAAGCGGAGCTGGCGCCCATTGCCGCAGAAATCGATCAGCAGAGGATTTTTCCCCGCGAAATCATCGAGAAAATGAGGGAACTCAACTACTTCGGCCTTCAGACGCCGAAAGCGTATGGCGGTGCGGAGCTGGATTCGGTAAGCTCCGCCATTGTGGTGGAAGAACTCTCCCGCGTTTGCGCGGCGGTGGGATTGTGCGTAACCGTCCACAACGGCGTGGCGGTTTATCCTTTCCTTCGTTTTGCTTCTGCCCGCCAGAAGGACATCTATCTGCCCGAGCTGGCCTCGGGAAACGCGATAGGGGCGTTCAGTCTGACGGAGGCCAATGCGGGCTCCGACGCGGGCAGCGTGGAAACCACCGCCCGCAAGCAGGGATCGAACTACATTTTGAACGGGACGAAAATTTTTGTGACCAACGGCGGGGTCTGCGACGTAGCGCTGATTTTTGCGCTCACTTCATCGCCGGAGCACAAACTGCAAAGCAGTGTATTCATTGTCGAAAGCAAATACCCCGGTTTTCTGAGGGGGGAGCGCGAAGATCTCTGCGGCATGCGCGCCAACCCGGTCTCCTCGCTGTTTTTTGAGGACTGTTCCGTGCCGGAAGAAAACCTGCTGGGGAAGTTAGGCGACGGCATGAAGATCGGCCTGGCCACGCTGGACAACGGTAGGCTCGGCGTGGCCGCCCAGGCGCTGGGGATTGCGCAGGGCGCGATGGAAACGGCGGTGAAATACGCGCGTGAGCGGCAGCAGTTCAAAAAGCCGATTGCGTCTTTGCAGACGATTCAGAATTATATTGCCGATATGGCCACGGAGATCATGGCCGCGCGCCTGCTGCTTTACCGCGCCTGCGATCTCAAGGACGCGGGAATGCCCTTCGGCTGCGAAGCTTCAATGGCCAAGCTGTACTGCAGCAGCGTCGCCTCCAGAGTTTCGTCGCTGGCCGTTCAGATTCACGGCGGCTACGGCTACAGCAAGGAATATGACGTGGAGCGGTACTTTCGCGACGCACGAGTGACGGAGATTTACGAGGGCACCAGCGAAATCCAGCGCATGGTCATCGCGCGCGCCATTCTGTCCCAGTCCATTTTGTGAGAAATTATGCTGAAGATTGTTGTCTGTATGAAACAGGTGCCGATGGTCACCGAACTGCCCTGGGATGAAGAAACCGGCACGCTTAGGCGCGACCTGGCGGCGGGCATGATGAATCCCGCCTGCAAACACGCGATGGAGGCGGCGCTCCAGCTTCGGGAAAAATACGGCGCGTCCATCACGGCGATTACGATGGGGCCCCCGGCGGCCGAAGAGGTCCTGCGCGAGGCGCTGGCTATGGGCGCCGATCGCGCCGTTTTGATCTGCGATGCCGCGCTGGCCGGCTCCGACACGTATGCCACTTCGTATATCCTGGCCCGGGCCATTCAAAAGGAAATTCCCGGCTGCGACCTGGTCCTGTGCGGCGCCTACACGTCCGACAGCGAAACGGCGCAGGTGGGCCCTCAACTGGCGGAAGAGCTGAAGGTGCCGTCGGCGGCGTATGCCGAACATCTGGAGATTTCCGGGCGGACGCTGCGAGTGCGCCGCCTGGTGGATAATTTCCGCGAAACGCTGGAAATGGAATGTCCGGCCCTGATAACAGTTTCCATGGAAAGATACGACCCGCGCTATGCGTCCTTTGCCGGCCTCAACGAGGCGTTTGCCAAGACGGATCTTGCAGTCGTTGACGCAAAAGGCCTGGGCATCACGGCCGTCCAGTTGGAAGCGTGCGGATCGCGCACACGGGTGCGCAGGGTATTTGTCCGCAGCGCGCAGAAGCGGAATGTCGTGATCACGGGGGCGGCGGCCAATGCCGCGGCCGAATTTCTGGATAAATATCAGCGCAAAATCAGCGCGGTGATCGGAAAGTCGATCGAAACGAAAAAGCAGGCGCAGTCCTGAAGCGTATGGCGATGAAAAAGAAAAGCATCTGGGTATTCGGCGATTACCGCAACTACTACCAGAACCGCGTGACGCTGCAGTTGATCGCGCGCGCGGTGGATCTGGCGCGCGAGATTTCCGCGGAAGTCTGCGCGGTGGTTGTCGGCCATGACCTGGAAGAATGGATTTGGGAATACACTTCACACGGCGCGAACCGGATTCTGGCCATTGATCATCCGTCGCTGACCAGCTACAGCACGGAGCATTATCTGGCGCTGATGGAAAAGCTGGCGCGGGAAAGGGACCCGGACATTATTCTGATCGGTGCGACGGATTTCGGCCGGGAATTTGCGCCGCGTCTGGCCAAACGGCTGAAAACCGGACTTTCCGCGGATTGCGTGGCTCTGGACATCACGCCCGACGGCTTGCTGGTGCAGACGGCGCCGTCCTTCGGCGGCAACATGCTGGCGGAAATTGTCACGGAGCATCACCGGCCGCAAATGGCCACGGTGCGCCCCGGGACTTTCCGGGAAATTCCCCACGACAATACAAGGACCGCCGTGGTTGAGCGCCTGCCCCTGCCCGCCCATCTGACCGCGCCCCGCGTGCGCCTGGTGGAATATGAACGCGCCGCGCAAAAGGAGCATACGATCGAAAACGCGACCGTGATGGTCTGCGGCGGACGAGGCATGGGCAACAAGAAAAATTTCAGAAAGCTCGACGAGCTGGCCCGTTTGCTGGGCGGGGACGTCGGCGCGACCCGCCCCGTGGTGTTTTCCGGATGGGCCGGACATGAATCCCTGGTCGGCCAGGCGGGCAAACACATCAAGCCCAAAATTTTGTTTTCCTTCGGCATCAGCGGCGCGATTCAGCATACGGCCGGCCTGGGAGAAGCGGATTTCATCGTGGCGATCAACAAGAATCCCCAGGCGACCATGATGAAGATGGCCGACGTCGCCGTCGTGGCCGACGCCGGGGACTGGCTCAACCACCTGATCAGGGAACTGAAAAAGCGCATTCGGGAATAAAGACGTCCCGGACGGAAAAGGAGGCGCAATGGAGTTGCTGGGTCTCATGGACAAAGTCTATCTGGGCAATACGCTGCAGAACTGGATCATCGGCGTCTGCGTTCTGATCGGCGTATTCGGCGCGCTGAAAATTCTTCAGCGCGTCGCCATTCACAGGATCTCCAAACTGGCGGCGGCCACGGACAACCAGTTAGACGACCTTCTGGTCAGCATGCTCCGTGAGACCAAGTTTCTGATTCTGCTGGTGGCCTCCGCGTATGTGGCGTCCCAGGTGATCGCTATCAAGCCCTCCGTCGAGGCGGTGTGGCAAAAGATCGTCGTCCTGATTGTGATTATTCAGTTCGGGCTGTGGGCGAGCGCCGGCGTTTCCTTTGCGCTCGGCCGGGCGATCGAAAAGAAGATGGACCGGGATGCGGGGAGCGCCACAACCCTGACCCTGCTGGGTTTCATCGCGCGGATGATTTTGTGGGTGATTGTTCTTCTGTTGATTCTGGACAACCTGGGCGTCAACATCACCGGCCTGGTGGCGGGCCTCGGCATCGGCGGCATCGCCGTGGCGCTGGCGGTGCAGAACATCCTGGGCGATCTGCTGGCCTCCCTTTCCATTGTTCTGGACAAGCCCTTTGTCATCGGCGATTTCATTGTCGTGGATACGCTCTCCGGCACGGTCGAGCATATCGGCCTGAAGACGACGCGCATTCGCAGCATCAGCGGCGAACAGCTCGTCTTTGCCAACAATGATTTGCTCAAGAGCCGCATCCGCAATTACAAGCGCATGCAGGAGCGCCGCATTGTTTTCGGATTTGGCGTGGTGTATTCCACCCCGCTGGAAAAGCTGACGCTCATCAAAAAAATGGTCGGCGACATTGTGAACGCAACGGAGAACGCCCGCCTGGATCGCATTCATTTCAAGGAATACGGCAATTCCGCCCTGAATTTTGAAGTGGTTTATTTTGTGGCGCAGCCGGATTACGGGCTCTATATGGATGTTCAGGAGGCGATCAATCTGGAAATTTTCCGGCGCTTTGGGCAGGAGGGCATTGAATTTGCCTATCCGACGCAGACGATTTATATCCAAAATTCTTAAAGAAGGTGCCCGCGCGATTTGAAACAAAAAAGTTGGATTCTGCTTTCAGTTTGCACGGCATGGCTTTTTCTGCCGGATTTGTGTATTGCCGCCGGGCCCGCCGGGAATATCGGCGCCGTTCTGCCCCTGTGGTCGATGCTGCCCTTTGCGGGCATTTTGCTCTCGATTGCGCTCGTTCCTCTCGTTCTGCCCCGCTTCTGGCATCACCACTTCCCCAAGGTTTCCGCTTTCTGGGCGATTGTCTTTGCCGTTCCGTTCATTTACTTTTTCCGCGAAACCGCCCTGTATGAAATCGGCCACATTATGATCGTGGACTACATTCCCTTCATTCTTCTTCTGTGGGCCCTGTTCACCGTTTCGGGCGGCATTTATGTCAAAGGAACGCTGAAGGGAACTCCCGCCGTCAATGTCGTGATTCTGCTCATCGGGACGGTTCTGGCGTCGTTAATCGGCACGACCGGCGCGTCCATGCTGCTCATCCGGCCCATTTTGCGATCGAACGCCTGGCGGGTGTATAAGGTGCACACCATTGTATTTTTTATCTTTCTGGTCAGCAATATCGGCGGATCGCTGACGCCGCTGGGGGATCCGCCCCTTTTTCTGGGATTCCTGCACGGCGTCCCGTTCTTCTGGACGCTGCACATTCTGCCGGAAACGGCGTTTGCCAGCGTGATTCTTCTGGTTTTGTATTTTCTTCTGGATTCCTACTATTACAGAAAAGAAAGCAAGACCGCCGTGCCGGAAGATGAGTCGGAGCCACTGAGCATCGAGGGGAAACGCAATTTTATTTTCCTGGCCGGTGTCATCGGGGCGGTCCTGTTCAGCGGGTCCGTCAAACTGGGCGAGCTCAGCATTCTCGGCATTCACCAGACGGTGGAAAATTTGATCAAGGATGCAATCCTTATCATCATGGGAATGTTATCGCTTCGGCTGACCGCGCGGGAGGTCCGCAAAGGAAACGAATTCAGTTGGGCGCCCATTTTGGAAGTCGCCTATCTGTTTGCCGGCATCTTCATCACCATCATTCCGGCGCTGGCGATTCTGAAAGCGGGCGAACAGGGAGCGCTGCATTTGCTGATCCGGTCGGTCAACACGCCGGCCGACTATTTCTGGGCGGTGGGCCTGTTGTCCAGTTTTCTGGATAACGCCCCGACTTATTTGACGTTTTTCAACAGCGCGCTGGGCAAATTTTATCCCGGCATGCCGGAAGCTCAGGCGGTTGCCGGCCTGATCGTTGAAAAAATTCCCTACCTGGCCGCCATTTCCGCCGGTGCGGTTTTCATGGGCGCCAACACCTACATCGGCAATGCTCCCAATTTCATGGTGAAATCCATCGCGGAAGAGGCCGGTGTCAAAATGCCCAGCTTTTTCGGATACATGTTCCGGTATTCCATTCCGATTCTGGTGGTTTTGTTCATCCTGATCACCTTTATTTTCTTTTGATATTTGACAAATCCGCGAGCGTATAAATATTGCTTGAAGATGACGTGCAAAGCGGATAAGGTGAAATCCGCTTTGCATGAAGCGCCGTCGTTGTCTTAACCGCACCGTCGCTGAAAATGATAAAACTGGAAAAAGATCAACATGGAGGACAGTTATGGGGTCAACCCTGAGAAAATCTTTAAAAACCATTGAGGAATACAAAACCGCCAATCCGCACTACAGGGATCTGCTTGATATCCTTGGGGATATCCTTATTCTGCGCGAAGAATACCGCAAGAATATGACAAAGCCGATCTTTTCCGTGGAAGACAAGTTGATTCCCGGTAAAATGGCGGGAGGCCTTCCCCTGATTGATCTTGCGGGGAACAAGTATGATTTGACCCGCCCGAAAGAATATTTTGACTCGCTGATTTCCATTGCGGAAAAGAGAATGCCTGCCGAAGCACGCAGCTTTCTGGATGTGATCAAAAATGAGCAGTTCGACTGGGAGGCCATCATTCGGGAATCTTTTAATCCCGCCCCCGAAGGCGAAGAAATTCCGGAAAGGGAAGCCAGGGCATCCGGCGAGCATGAAGAACAGTTTGATCTGATCGATTTGTTCATTGAAGAAAGCCTTCGTCCGGAGCTTGAAGTTGTCGCCGAAAAGTATGGCGCCCTGGTGGAGAAATCGGACTGGACGGAAGGCTATTGTCCTATCTGCGGCAAGGAGCCGAAAATCGGTGAAATCAGGGAAAGCGAAGACGGAAGGCGGTATCTTTTCTGCCACCAGTGCGGTTATAAATGGCACTTCCGCAGGATCAAATGCCCCTTCTGCGGGAATGAAGAGCAGCACTCGCTGGCGTATTTTGCCGTTGAAGGAGAGGAAAGCCACCGGGTGGACGTCTGCAACAAGTGCCGCCGCTACATTAAAATTGTTGAGCTGCCGAAATCATCCGAGGGAGTGAACCTGGACGTGGAAGATATCGCCACGCTGCATCTGGATATGCTGGCGTATGAGGAAGGCTACAACTAGGCTTAAAGACCGAAGGCGGAAGGCTGAAGGAAAAAAATCCCTTTGGGACCGGACCAAAGGGATTTTTTTTGCAATCTCTTTAGAATGCCGAAGAAGCAATTCAGCAGGAGAGTTTGTGGGTGCGGGGCAGGCCGGCTTGGAAAAGGGAGCCGGAGAGTTTGGCCTGAGGCAAAATTTGTTTCAGCCAGGCGCAGATGTTCAGGAGTTTTTTCAGATCCATTCCCGTTTTGATTCCCATCGATTCAAACAGATACACCAGGTCTTCCGTGGCGACGTTGCCGGAAGATCCGGGCGCGTATGGGCAGCCTCCCAGCCCCCCGACCGAGGAATCAAAGGAGCGAATTCCGATGTCCCAGGCGCGCAGAGCATTGGCCTGTGCCAGCCCGCGCGTGTTGTGAAAGTGGGCGCCGAAGCGGATTTCGGGAAAAAGCCGGAAGCATTTGCGGAATTTTTCTTCCACGGCTTTCGGATGGCCGAAGCCGACGGTGTCGCAGAGCGTGATTTCCTGAACGCCCAGCGCCGCGACTTTTTCCACCATGCGCAAAACGGCGGCGGTCGTGACGTTGCCCGCAAACGGACAGCCGAAGGCCGTGGCCAGGTCCACCCGGATAGAGGTTGAAGCCAGGTCCGTATAGGTCCGGCAGATGTTTTTCAGCTCCTTCAAAGAATCCTGCGGGGATTGCTTGACGTTGGCGTAATTGTGTTTTGAACTCACGGAAAAGAAGAAAATCAGCCTGGAAATGCCGCAGGCGAGGGCCTTTTCCGCGCCGCGCCGATTCGGAACCAGCGCTGAGGGCACGACGCTCCGCAAACGGCGGACGGCTTTGGCGACTTCCTCAATATCCCGGAACTGGGCGATGGACTGCGGGGAGACGAAAGAGCCGATCTGGATTTCCTTGAGGCCGGCGCCGGCCAGTTTTTTGATCAGGGCGATTTTTTTGTCCGTCGGGACAAACGTCTCGAGGTTCTGAAGGCCGTCGCGCGGGCCTACTTCAATGATTTTTATTTTTTTCATCATGCGCTTCCATGCAATTTTTGACGGACAATGAAAGCTAACAAAAAAGGAAGCTCGCCGCAAGGCCGCGGCAAGCGTCCTTTTTGTTGAGGGGGTTACTTTTTCCAGATGGGATCCGCCGGCCCCCATTTTTCAGGAAGGATCGCTTCGGTGCTCCACTCGTCCGGGAACTGCTGGCCCGGTTTTTCCTTTTCTTTTTCGATCAGCTTTTTCAGTCCGGGGCGCGCGTGCTCCATGTGCCCTTCCTTGACGGTGCGGCCGTTGATGATCGCTTCGGAACGCAGCCTGGCGCCGATGGTCTTTTCCATTTTTCTGCCCAGCATCAGGATGCGGTTGACGTCGTATCCGTGCTCTATGCCCAGTTCGTCGAGCTGGACGACCAAATCCTCCATGCAGATCAGGCCGACATAGCGCGGATCATAGTAATACTCCCCCGTGCCCTTGATCGGGCAGTCATCGAGGAAATTGGCGGGCTGGCCGCCCAGGCCCCCCAGCGTGGCTTCGAAGCGGCAGATGCCGGCCTGCAGGGCCGCGAGAACGGTGGAAGAGGCGATCCGCTTGGTTTCATGGAGGTGGCACAGATGCGCCTCCGGGTTGGGCATGGCGTCCAAAACCATGGAAAAATACCGGTAGGCATCGGCCGCGTTGGCGGAGCCGTCATGATCGGCATGTTCGATGTCGTGCGCCCCGATCTGGAACCATCGCCTGGTGAATTCCACCGCGTCTTCCAGGCGGGTGGCGCCGCTGATCGGAGATCCCCAGATCGTGCTGACCGTGCCGCACATTTTGATGCCCGCGTCGCGCGCCTTCTGAATGCAGCGTTCGGCTTCCCGCCAGTACTGGCTCAGCGTGGTTCCGGAGTTGGCGAAATGATGCTCCGGGTCGGTCGAAACCATCATCAGGATCCGGTCGGGTCCATAGCCGTTTTTCCTCATTTCGATGGCCCGGTCCACGGAGGGCTCCCGAATGGTCACGCAGGTGAGCGTGACGTCTTTGTCCACATCGATGCCGGCTCTGGTGCATCGTTTTCTGAAGTCGTCGCTGCGCATGGCCTTCAGGACTTCGTCCGCATCCTTGAACTGGGGCATGGCCCTGGGGTTTCCCAGGTTGGTGACTTCCAGCTCCCGGCAGCCGGCGAGGATCATTTCCTGTCCGTAGAATATTTTCGCCTGCGTGGAGATGAACTTTTCACAATGCTGGAAACCGTCTCGAATGGTGATATCTCCAATGGTTGCTTTCTTCGGCATCCGGGGAAAAATTTTCCAATAATCATACTCGGTCATACATTATTCTCCTTTTGTCGATTTTTTGCGGTTTACTCACCTTTGAAATCCGGTTTCCTCTTTTCGGCAAAGGCGGCCAGCGCCTCCAGCCGGTCTTTGGTCGGGATGGTGATTTCGTACGCCTTTGATTCCAGCGGCAGGGCGACCGAGAGAGGCGCGTCCATTCCGCAATTGATGGCGAATTTGGCCTGCGCCACGGCAATCGGGCCGTTCGCGGCGATTTCCCGGGCCAGTTCGCAGGCGGCATCGATCAGTTTTTCCGGCTCCACCACCCGGTTGACCAGCCCGATGTCCAGCGCGGTCTGGGCGTTGATGCGGCGGGCGGTATAGATCAGCTCTTTGGCCTTGGCCAGACCGACAATGCGCGGCAGCCGCTGCGTGCCGCCAGCCCCCGGAATGATCGCGAGTGAGGTTTCCGTAAGCCCCATCACCACGTTACTGGAAGCGATGCGCAGGTCGCAGGCCAGCGCAAGCTCCGTCCCTCCGCCGAAGGCAAAACCATTGACGGCAGCGATGACGGGAACGCGCAGCTGCTCCACGGACGTGAAAAGATTGCGGATGGTAAAGATGAAGCGGCGGACCTGCTCCGGCGGCATCGTCCGGCGCTCGATGAGATCGGCGCCGGTGGAAAAAGAGGCCTTTTTGGGGTTGTCGGCAGGCGCCCCCGTAATAATCAGACAACGCAGGCCGGAATCGAAATTGGATTCCCGCACGGCGTCGCCCAGCGCGCCCAGCAGGTCAAAGTTAAAGCAATTCATGGCTTCCGGACGGTTCAGCGTCAGCAGCGTTATCCCTTCGCCTTTTTGCTCCCGCAATAAAACATCTGCCATATTCTTTACTCCTTGCAATAAACGGTTAAAATTTCAGGTCTCCCCAATCGGACTCTCTCACAGGGGTGCGCAGGGCTATTTCAAAAGCGCGGGCCAGCTTGTCGCGCGCTTCGGAAAAGGCAATCACGCCGTCGTGGAACATCAGTGAGCCGGTGTAAAAGGGATGGCCTTCGCTGTTGTAGCGTTCCCGCATCATCTGACGGAATGTTTCCATATCCTCCTCGTTGACGGCGCCGCCTTTGGCTTCAATGTTCTTGCGGCGAACCGTCTCCAGAATGAACCCCGCCGTGTTGCCGGACATCACGGACGTTCTTCCCCGCATGTTGGTGAAGGCAAAGCGCGGCTTGAACGCCCGCCCGCACATGCCGTAGTTGGCCGCGCCGTGATCCGGTCCGATGACGTACGTGATTTTCGGCGCTTCCAGGCAGGAGCATGCCCTGACCATGTCGGAGCCGTATTTGCCGATGCCCCCCCATTCTTCGGTTTTGCCGACCATGTAGCCGGGCGATCCCTGCAGGAAAAGGACGGGAAGTTTGGAATTGCCGCAACGGATCATCCATTCCGTCGCTTTGCGTGCCGCCTCGATGTAAATGACGCCGTTGGCGTTGGAGGCGATCACGCCGACGGGGATTCCCTTGAGCCACATTTTGCCGCAGATGATCGAACTGCCGCGGCCCGGGCCATACGTTGATTTGTATTCATGGAAGTAGCTGTCGTCCGCCAGGCATTTGATCGTGTCCTTGATGTTGATCAGGTGATACGTGTCCGCGGGGCTGCAGCGCATCATTTCCTTGTAGTCAAACCTTGGCTCCCGGGATTCCCGGCGGTCAATGTGAAGCTTCTGCGACGGTTCAAATTCCATCATGGCGCGCAGCTTCCGAATGCCTTCCTCCTGGGATTGAACGAAATGATCGCACCCGCCGGAATGCTGGGTGTGCACATACGCGCCTCCCAGGTCTTCCTGCGAAACGGTTTCCCCGATGGCGGACTTCACCATGGGAGGCCCGGCCAGAAATGCGAAGGCCAGCTTTTCAATCATGATCGACTCCGTGGCCAGATACACCATGTAGGCGCCGCCGGCCGTGTTTCCGCCGGTTGAAAGCGTATACTGCTTGATGCCTTTGGCCGACATGCGGCACATGTTGTAAAACATGGTTCCGAAATGACCGTCGTCGGCAAAGCAGCCGAGCTGCAGCGGAAGGTTGATTCCGCCGGAGTCGGCGATGTAGATGCAGGGAAGGCCGCACTGTTCCGCGATGGCCTGGGCGCGCATATGCTTCTTTAAGGTGATCGGGAAATAGGTGCCGGCGGCATAGCGGTTTTCGTTGGAGAAAATCATGCAGTCTTTTCCGTAAATGGCGCCGATGCCCGTGACCACGCCGCCGCCCGGGATGTGACCGCGTTTTTCCTCCTCATAAATGGCGCCGCCGTAAAGTTTTTTCTCGCCGATCCGGTAGCCCGCGTCCAGCCCCACCTCAAAAAATTCCGTACCGGGGTCGATCAGCAATTGAATCAGATCGCGCATCGGTTTTTTGCCCTGCTTGGCGAGCCTCGCAATCTGGTCTTCCCCGCCGATATTGTAGGCTTCCTGCCGGTGCTTGATCAGCAGGGCGTCCTGTTCCTCCCAGAATCTCAGGTTGGTTTCCCGCTCTTTTTCCAGCCGCTCCGTTCTGGTCATTCGCTTGGTTTCTTCCGCCATAATTTCTCCTCCCCGAAAAATAAACGTTGCGCCGTCGCTTTTAATCCGTCTCGAAGCAGCCGATCCTCCTTGAAATGACAATGCGCTGCACTTCGGAGGTCCCTTCGCCGATAGTCAGGAGCTTGTAGTCCCGGTAAAACCGCTCAATGTTGTATTCCTTCATCAGACCGTAGCCGCCGTGAATCTGCAGGGCTTCGTTGGTCACGCGGCCCATGACTTCCGAACAGTAAAGCTTGGCCATGGCCGCTTCTTTGCCGAAAGGCTTGCCCTGATCTTTCAGGTAGCAGGCCTTGTAGAGCAAATTGCGCGCGGCTTCGATTTCCGTGGCCATGTCGGCCAGCTTGAAGGCGTTGATCTGGAAGGTGGAGATCGGCTTCCCGAATTGTTTCCTGGCCTTGGCGTATTTCATGGCCAGTTCATAGGCGCCCTGCGCGCCGCCCAGTCCCATGGCGGCAATGGCCAGGCGGCCGTTGTCCAGCGTCTGGAGCATCTGGTGAAATCCTTCGCCGCGCTTTCCCAGCAGATTTTCCTCCGGCACCCGGCAGTCGTCGAAATAAAGCTCGCCGGTATCGGAGGAGCGCCACATCATTTTCTTGGTCATCTTCTTCGTGGTGAAGCCCGGCGTTCCGTTCGGAACGAGAATGCAGGACACTTCCTTGGTTTCAATCGAGCCGTAGGGGCCGACTTTCTGGCCTTTTGTCCCGGTAATGGCCTGCACGGTGCAGATGCCGGCCATTTTGCTGGTGGAATTGGTGATGAAAATTTTGCTGCCGTTCACCACCCACTGCCCGTTCTCCAGCCGCGCGTTGGTCTTGCTGGCGCCGGCATCAGAGCCGGCATTGGGTTCGGTGAGCCCGAAGGACGCCAGGATTTCGCCGGCGCAGAGGCGCGGCAGCCACTCATTTTTCTGCTTTTTGCTTCCGTAATAATAAATCGGGCCGATGCCCAGGGAGTTGCCCGCGGCAACCGTCGCGCCGTGCGAACCGTCGATTCGGCAGATTTCCTCAACCGCGATGATATAGGAAAGATAATCCATGCCCGCTCCGCCGAATTCAGCAGGCACATAAATGCCGAACAGACCAAGCTTGGCCATTTTCCGGGTCAGGTCACAGGAAAATTCTTCCTTTTCATCCAACTCCATTGCGACCGGGGCGATTTCCTGTTCGGCGAATTCTCGAATGTTGTAGCGAAGCATTTTCTGCTCGTCTTTCAGCCAGAAATCCATAGTTGCCCTCCCAAGAACTGTATTTTGTAAGTTTTATTTTCATTCAAGGCGCCCATAAAAATTCCATCAAAACACCGGACGGTGCGGTTTTGACAATCCAGCGGCGTGCCAGGATTGGACGGATGATCCAAATATTGATTGGACGGTCAACCAATATGCTTCCCAATACTCCAGCGGGTGTCGTATTGTCAAGAAAAAATTTTTATTTCCGGGTCGTTGTGCAAACGGACCATTCTTTCTTCTTGACAATGAGCCGCCCTTTCGGGTTTAACGCTCTGCAAGGAGGCAAAATGTTTCCAAAACAAGCCAATGATGTTTCCATCCTGTGCATTGATGACGATCCGGATGTTCTGAATCTGCTCAAAAAGATTCTGACCGGGGCAGGCTATTCGGTCAACGTGGCCGCGGACGGCAAGCAGGGAATCGCGGAAGCCCTCAGCCGGCAGCCGGATCTGATTCTGATGGACGTGATGATGCCGGAGATCGACGGCTACGTGGCCTGTTTTGAACTGCAGGCCAATCCGGAAACCAAGTTCATCCCCGTGATCTTTCTCACGGCCCTTGACGATGAAGTCAATCGGGCCAAGGCCTTTGCGGTGGGCGCGGCGGACCACCTGTCCAAGCCGATCCGAAAAGACGTTTTGCTTCGCAAGATCGACGAGCAGATCAAGACGAGCTCCCGCTGGCAGAAGCTGAAAACCAGGATCGCCGCCAAGGATGAAGTCGTGCAGCCGCCGGCCATTTTTTCCCAGTTCAAGCAATCCTTGCTGAACTTTGTAGAGCCTGCACAGGCCGCCCGCATTCGGGACCGTCTGTCCGCGCTGGCGCCCCAGGACATTTACAATATCTGCGAGCCGATGGGCATTCCCCAGCGGCAGATGACGGAGTGGATTTCAGAATTTCTGTCCATCCCCGTGATCGCCAAAATTGACCGGGAAAGCCTTCTTCTCGGGGTCATTCCCGTTTCTTTCGCCAGGGAAAACCGCGTTGTGGCAAGGCTGGACGAAAATCAGCAAAGATCGTTCATTCTGTGCAACCCCTTTGACTGGAGCCTGATGGACGCGCTCAAGAAACTGTTCGGCCTGAAAAGCAACGCGGGCCTGAATCTGGCGGCGCCTGAAGACATCGATGCCCTTTTCCAGCAGTCGGATGTCGAGTCTCTGGTGAAGCTTCCCGGAGAAGAGCAGGCCGAGTCAGCCGAAAGAATGCTGGCCATCGACGATGCCGAACAGCAGGAAGACGAAGGGGAAATTACCCAGGAAATCAACTCCGAAATCATTGCCCTCGTCAACCGGATCCTCGTGGACGCCTATAACAAGCGGGCATCGGACATTCATTTTGATTCCGGCTTTCGGGGACAGCCGTTCAAGGTCCGATTCCGCATCGACGGCGTTTGTCAGTCGGCGTATTTCATTCCGGAAAAGTCCAAAAGAGCCATCATCTCCAGAATCAAGATCATCTCCAATCTGGATATTTCGGAGCGCCGAAAGCCGCAGAGCGGCAAATTCATGGTGCGCGTTCGGGGCGAGAAAGTGGAATTCCGCGTGGAAGTGACGCCAACGTTGGAAAACAATGAAAATATTGTCCTGAGAATTCTGGCCAAATCAAAGCCGGTGGCCATCCATCAGCTCGGACTTTCTCCCCACAATCTGGAAGCTTTTGAAAGCATGGTTACGAAGCCGCAGGGCGTCGTGCTGTGCGTCGGCCCCACCGGGTCCGGAAAAACGACCACGCTGCACTCGGCTCTCGGGCACATCAATAAACCGGAGATTACCATCTGGACGGCGGAAGATCCCGTGGAAATCCAGCAGGCCGGACTGAAGCAGGTGCAGATCAACAGCAAAATCGGCTTCACGTTCAGCGAAGCGCTCCGGTCTTTCCTGCGGGCCGATCCCGATGTGATCATGATCGGAGAAATGCGCGACGTGGAAACCGCCAAAATCACACTGGAAGCGTCTCTGACCGGCCACCTGGTTTTCAGCACGCTGCATACGAACAGCGCGGCGGAAACCGTAACGCGCATCATCGATATGGGGATTCCGGTGTATAATTTTGCCGACGCTTTGCTGGGCATCATCGCCCAGCGACTGACCCGGCGGCTCTGTGAAAAGTGCAAGAAGCCTTACCATCCCGATTCCGAGGAATATGAAAATCTCATCCATTACTACGATCCCGTCTGGGCGAAAAAACACGGACTTCCGGAATATTCTCCGGATTTTACCCTGTGGATGCGCCAGGGCTGCAATTATTGCGAGGGCAAGGGATATTATGGACGGGTCGGGATTCACGAGATCATCCTGGCGACGGCGGCGGTAAAGAAGGCCATCAAGCAGAGCCCGGACGTTGACCATTTGACTGAAATTGCGCTTCAGGAAGGCATGAGAACACTGCGGATGGACGGTGTTACAAAAATCCTGCAGGGGATCACGGATTACGAGCAGGTTTCCAGGGTGTGTCTGTAGATATTTTTTAAAACACACGGCCTGTCAACCGGCCGGCTCCAAAGCAGCATGTTTACGATTGGATCCTCACTTCGACATGGTCCAGGTAATGCCGAAGCCGTTGGATCTCCTCGCGGATTTTTCCCGCCTGCGATTGTTTTGCGGCGTCCTCGAGGGCGCGTCCGATTTCGCTGATTTCATCAAATCCGTAGCCCCCGCCTGACCCTTTCATCTTGTGCCCCAGAACCCTAATGACTTCAAAGTCGCTCCGCGCAAGCGCCTTCTGCAGTTCTTCCGCGTCCTTGCGACGGTTTTCCAGGTATCCGGGAATCAGATCCTGCAGGTCTTCGTCAACGGTGACTGTCCATTTCCCTGACGTGGCATTTTGTTCTCTGTCGGTCATTTTCAAATCATTCCTTTTTTATTCCGGATGTTCGGGCTTGACCGGTTCCTTCACTATGGAATGGCCATACTCCCTGCCCTTGTTGAAGGCGCGGAGATTGTTGTCCCGCGTGGCGGCGGGAACGGATTCCAGGACCGCCTTTTTGAGCGCTTCCGCATGGACCAGCGGCTCCACCGCGGAGAGAAAGCCCAGCATGACGATGTTGGCCATCATCTTGGTTCCGAGCTGCTCCGCGAAGCGCGTGGCCGGAATGTTGAATGTTTTGTAAGCCGCGTCGGTTTTGCGCGTGTGCACCAGGTCCGTGTCCCAGATGAGCGTTCCTTCCGGGCGCAGGGACTTGATGTTTTTCGTGTAGGCTTCCTGGCTCATGCAGACCAGAATTTCCGGCTCCTCCACGCAGGGGAACAGGATTTCCTCGCCGCTGATGATCACCTGGCTGGAACAGGCGCCGCCGCGGGCTTCCGGCCCATAGTTCTGCGTCATCGTGGCGTGCTTGTGGTCATAGAGCGTCGCCGCTTTTCCCAGAATGTCCCCGGCCATGACGATCCCCTGTCCGCCGAAGCCGGTAATCAGAATATGTCTCTCGCGTTTGTCCGGCATCGTCTTCACCGCCCTTTCTGATGATCGGAATGCATCGCGCGCCACTGCGGCAGGTTCAGGCGATTGACTTTTGCGTAGTGGTCCATGAACGTGGGTCGTTCCGTATCGACGAATTTGCCCACCACGATTTCCCGGTCGATGTCCACGAGGGCTTCGCTGGGGTTGATATCGCTGCGGATCACCGAGCGGCCCTGATAGAATTTCATCATTTCCAGCGCGGTGCCCATGCGGTTGCGCCGTCCGAAAGAGGACGGGCAGGGGGTGATCACTTCCACGAAGCTGAAACCCCGTTTTTCCAGCGCCTCGCTGATGGAGCTGCGCAGCGACCGGACCTGCATCGCCGTCCACCGGGCCACGTAGGTTGCCCCGCAGGTGGCGGCCAGGTCGCACAGGTTGAAGGGCTCTTCGGGCGAACCGTTGACCGACGTCGTGGTCTTGGCGCCCAGCGGCGTGCTGGGGGCCTGCTGGCCTCCCGTCATGCCGTAGTTGAAATTATTGACGCAGACGACGGTCATGTCCATGTTCCGCCGCGCGGCGTGGATGAAATGATTGCCGCCGATGGCGAACAGGTCGCCGTCGCCGGAGACGATGATCACTTTGGTGTCCGGCTTGGCCAGTTTGAGCCCGGTGGCAAACGGAAGCGCCCGGCCGTGCGTGGTGTGAAAAGAATCCAGCCGGATATAGCCGGCCATCCGTCCCGTGCAGCCGATGCCGGAGACCATTGCGATGGTGTTGGGGTCCCAGCCGGTGTTTTTGATGGCGGCGAGCACGGCGGAAAATACCGTGCCGATGCCGCAGCCGGGGCACCAGATGTGGGGGATTCGCTCCGTCCGCAGCAGGGCATCCATGGGATGGGGCGGAACATTCTTTACGGCTTTTGCTGTGGTCATAGGGTCTTTCCTGCCTCAGGGAACAAGGGGTTTGGCCTCCTGTTCGTCAGGCTTCGTTAGGGTTTTTCTTTTGCCGCTTTGGCAACTGCGTTCAAAATCAGGCCCGGGTGAAGAATCGCGCCGCCGAAATTGGAGACCAGGGACACCGGGCAGGCGCCGCAAGCCGCGCGCTCCAGTTCCAGCACCATCTGTCCGCCGTTGATTTCCGCCATGATCATCGCTTTTAAACGGGGAGCGACGCCGCGGATGAGTTCTTCGGGGAAAGGCCATACGGTATCGAGCTTGATCAGTCCCGCCTTGATGCCTTCCCCGCGGGCGTCGCGGACGGCCTGCATGGCGGAGCGGGCGCTGATTCCATAGGAAACCACCACGACTTCGGCGTCGTCGAGGTACAGGTTTTGCGTCCGGATGATTTTATCCCGGTTTTTCCGAATCTTGTCGACGAGCCGCGTGATCATTTTTTCCTGCGCTTTGGCGTCCATGGCGGGGTAGCCCCGGTCATCGTGCGTCAGGCCCGTGACATGAATCCGGTAGCCGTCGCCGCAATTGGCCATCGGCGCGATTCCGTCGGCGTCCGCCTCGTAGGGCAGGTAATCTTCCCGGGAAACGGTCGGCTTGCGGCGGTTGACGATTTCAATGTCTTCCTCCTGCGGAATGATGACGCGCTCGTTCATGTGTCCGATCGTCTCATCGGCCAGAATAATGACGGGCAGGCGGTAGTATTCGCTTAAGTTGAAGGCCCGGATGGTAAAATCGAACATTTCCTGCGGGCTTGACGGAGACAGGGCGATGATCTCGTAGTGCCCGTGCGAGCCCCAGCGCGCCTGCATCATGTCCCCCTGGGCCACCAGCGTCGGCAGTCCCGTGCTGGGGCCGGCGCGCTGCACATTGCAGACCACGCAGGGCGTTTCCGTGCACAGCCCCAGGCCGATGTTTTCCATCATCAGCGAAAAACCGGGTCCCGACGTGCTGGTCATTGATTTGACGCCGCCCCAGCTTGCCCCCAGAATGGCCGCCATGGAAGCGATTTCGTCTTCCATCTGGATGTAAATGCCGCCGATTTCGGGCAGACGCCGCGACATGGATTCGGCCACCTCCGTGGCGGGTGTAATCGGATAGCCGGCAAAAAAACGGCAGCCCGCAGCCAGCGCCCCCTCGCAGCAGGCCTCGTCGCCGTTCATGAAATGCATTCCTGTTCTTACTTCTTTAGCAGTCAAAGCCACTCTCCTTCTACGGCTCACTCTTCGAAATCGTCAAATTCTATGCTGTAAATTGCAAATTCGGGACAAAGAATCTCGCAGAAATGGCAGTTGACGCAACGGGTGGTGTCCACCACCTCCGGCGGATGGTACCCCTTCTTGTTGAAAACGGTGGAAAGACGCAGAACCTGCCGGGGGCAGTTGGCAATGCAAAAACTGCATCCCTTGCAGCGGTCTTCAATCACGATCACCTGCCCCATTTTCTTTTTCCGGCGGCTGATCTCATCCGTCTGACTGATAGGATATTTTTTTGTTTTCTGCATGAAAGTTTTATTTCACCCGCGTGTTCGTGCTGTGCGGGGCATTCCGCCGGATGGATTGAATTTGCTTGATGATCGGGGAAGCCCTGGTCCCTGAAGTGCCAAACTCCATCTTGCGCGCGCAAAGGTGCAAAAAGGGCATTATAGGAAACCAAAAGAGCTGTCAAGAAAAAACACGACCATCCAAAACGGTCCTTTGTTAATAATTTTCCATACTCCGATCACTGTCCTGAAGGATTTGCGGATAAAAACTTGCTTTTCGACAAGTCTCGTCATAATACC
>JAQUVQ010000011.1:0-32834 GCA_028693285.1 Smithellaceae bacterium | reverse complement strand
CAAAACATGAAAGACGAAAACATCCATCCAATCGTCAGAATTCTGAAGAAGGAGCTGGATCTGGGGGAAATGCCCATTGTCTCCCATCTGGCTGATAGCGAGCGCGACCCGTTTGTCATCCTGATGTCCACGCTTCTGAGCCTGCGCACCAAAGACGAAGTCACGGCCGTTGCCACCGACCGTCTTCTGGCGCTTGCCGTGACGCCCGACGCCATGCTGAAGGTTCCGCGCTTCAAAATCGCCAAAGCCATTTATCCGGTGGGATTTTACCGCAACAAGGCCAAAACGATTCATCATGTCTGCCGGGAGCTGATCGAACGGTTCGGTTCGAAAGTGCCGGACACACTGGACGACCTTCTGAGCCTCAAGGGCGTCGGGCGGAAAACGGCGAATCTGGTGATCACGCTGGCGTACGGGAAGGAAGGCATCTGCGTGGACACGCACGTCCACCGGATTTCCAACCGCCTGGGCTACGTGAAAACAAAAACGCCCGACGAAACGGAAATGGCCCTGCGCGGCAAGCTTCCCCGCAAACACTGGATCATCTACAACACGCTCCTGGTGTTTTTCGGCCGGAAAATCTGCAAGCCCGTCTCGCCCGTTTGCAGCGCCTGTCCGATTCGAAAGTACTGCGACCGGGTTGATGTGAACCGAAGCAGGTAATGATTTGGGTAATGGGTGACAGGTAATTCGATTGAAGAAAAAAGTTGACGATTTCCCGTCATTTAGCTATGATGCCGCCGCTTTCGGGCAGGCGCGGGCACTCCATGCGGGACATGATGATTTTTATTGAAGAATTCATTGCTGATCCGTAAGCAAAAGAAGCGTTGAATAAATCACCGGCGGGTGATATGAATCCCGATCACTGAGGAGATTTAAAAAGGATATAAAAATGACAACGTTATTAACGATTATCCATGTTCTGGCCTGCATTACGTTGATACTGATCGTTTTGCTGCAGGCGGGCAAAGGCGCCAACATGGGCGCCGCGTTCGGCGGGTCCAGTCAAACCGTTTTCGGCTCCAGCGGGGCCGGAACCTTTTTGGGGAAAATGACGGCGGCGGTCGCGATCATTTTCATGCTGACATCGATTACGCTGACCTATACCGCGTCGCGGAAAACCTCTGGTCTGATGGACGGATCCGTGGCTCCCGCGACAAGGCAGGAGCTTCCCGCATCGCAAAAACCGGCGCAATTGCCGGCGTTGCCCTCCGCGTCTCCCGCGGCCGCGCCCGGCACGGCGAATATGCCCCCGGCGTCTCCGGCGGCGAAGTGATGGTTCTTTTCAGATTGGCCGGTGTTTCAGGCATTTTCTTCGTGCGGCCGGCCCGCAGCGTCCGAGTTTTCCTTCATGCCGAAGTGGTGGAATTGGTAGACACGCTATCTTGAGGGGGTAGTGGGTTACACCCGTGCTGGTTCAAATCCAGTCTTCGGCACCATAAATATAAAGAGGGATCGGCCCCGTCACCGGCCGATCCCTCTTTTTTTGTAAAAACAGCAGAAAAGGTGCTTTTTGTTTCAGGCGGTTGCAGGGTCAGGCCGGCCCTGCGCCGGGCGCAAGCAGCCGCTTCAGGTCATTTCCGTAGCGCTGGTATTTTTCCGGCGATAAAATATCCTGAATGCCGCCCTTGTTTTGCGCCAGTTCGGCCAGCTTTTCATCCGACAAAAACATGAAGACGGCGCAGTTGGCCTCTCTGGCCCGTTCAAAGCGCCAGACGTAGAGTTTTTTCAGCAGTTCTTTCTGTTCGCCGGCAAGCGCATAATATCCTTTGATTTTCGAGTAGCCGCGCCGGTCAAACGCTCTTTCCTGCCAATGGGCGGAAGCGATTTTCGCGAAAGCTTCTTTGGCCGACGCCTCGAGCCCTTTTTCACGGAGAGCCGCTTTCTGCTTTTCATAAAGGGCGGGCAGCAGCGTCACGTCCTGGACGGCATATTCGATCTGCTCGCCGGTCAGCGGACGATGGTCCCATCGGGAACGCTGCATTTTTTTGCTTTTTTTCAATTCCACGCCCAGAAATTCCCGAATCATTTTATCCAGGGACAGTTGCTGAAACCCCAGGATCATGGCGGCCCGGTGCGTGTCAAAAATGTTTTGAAATTCAAACCCGTAGTCTCTTTTGAGCAGACGAATATCGTTGTCGGCCGCGTGGAGCACCTTGACCGCGGATCTGCTTTTGAAAATTCTGGCCAGAAAGGAGAAGTCAAGGCCGGCCGTTGCGTCCAGAACGTAAGTGGCTTCGGGGGAATAAATCTGGATAAGACAGAGTTTTTCCCTGAAATAACGAAAGGAATCGTATTCCGTATCGATTCCCAGTATCGACGCTTTTCGCAGGTGCTCCGCCGCAAGCAAGACGGTTTCGGGCGTGTCCGCCAGTAGCCAGTTCGAGTTCATGGGGCGCAACTTAACCGAAACGGCGATTTTATTCCATAAAAAATGACGGATGTTCAAAATGGCCTTCCGTCTCGCGGCAAAAAGCAGGAAGGTCTTTACAAAATCATCAGATGTGCTACGTTTTCCTCAAAGTTTTTCCCGACGTTTCACGGACGCGTCAAGGGAGTATGCCGGTCTATGAAAAAACGATGGCTACTTCTCATTGTCATCATGATTTTGGGAGGCTGTGACATGCAGAACCGATTTCTCTATTTTCCCAACGACGACCGGCCGACGGCGGCCATGCTGGCGTCGGAAAAGATGGCCTTCTGGCGGCCGGCGGGTCAGGATTACAGGGGACTGATTTCCACCGGGAACGCGCACGCGCCTTCCGGAACCATCGTGTTGTTTCACGGCAACGGCGGCACGGCTTTTGACCGCGGTTTTTATCTGGAGCCGCTCGGGAACCTCGGTTTCAGGGTCATTCTGGCCGAGTATCCGCTGTATGGAGGCCGTCCGGGAAAAGTGGGCGAAAAGTCTTTTGTCGCCGATGGTTTGGAGACGTTTCGTCTGGCTCATGAAGACTATGGTGAACCGGTTTATCTTCTGGGCGAATCACTGGGCTGCGGTGTGGCCGCCGCCGTCGCCAGACAGACTTCCGTCCCGATTGCCGGGATCATTCTGATTACGCCGTGGGACACGCTCGCGTCCGTGGCCAAGTCGCTTTTTCCATTTCTGCCGGTGAAGCTGGTCCTCACCGACCGGTACGACAGCATTGAAAATCTGCGCAATTTCCCCCGCAAGATCGCCGTGGTCGGCGCACAGTACGATGAAATTCTGCCCATCCGGCACGCGCATCAACTCTACGAAAGCCTGCCCGAAGGAAGAAAACGCATGTGGGTGATCCAAAACGCGGGCCACAATGACTGGCCGTTTCATGCGGACGCCTCGCTGTGGAAAGAAATAACGGACTTTGTTAAAAATGAAAACCGGTAGAATCATCCACTACCTGGCCCTCACCGGCATGCGCTGAGCGTTTCCGCGTTGCAATTTTGCCGGACATGTACTACGGAAACTCCTCCCTTTTTGTCCGGCCCGTGAGGGGGCGGGAAATTTTATTGGAGGAACAAGTCCATTTACCGCCGGGTGACGTTATCGAGAGTTCTGAGAATCAGCGCGCTTTTGCTGGTTTTGTTCGCGGCTGTCTGTCTGGCGTCGCTTTGCATCGGCGTCGTTTCGATTCCCGCGAAGGACCTGCTTTCGGTCCTCGCCGGCGCGTTTGGCGGATCTCCTTCCTCCCCGTCTGAAGAGCAAATCATTTTACTGAACGTGCGGCTGCCGCGAATATTATTTGCCGGCATCGTCGGCGCGTCTTTATCTTCCGGCGGCGTGGTTTTTCAGGCGCTGCTGCGCAATCCGCTCGCCGATCCTTATGTGCTGGGCATTTCCGGCGGATCGGCGCTGGGGGCGATTATCGGAATTGTTCTGGGCGCGGGCTCCTTTTGTCTGGGGGTGCCGTTTCTTGCTTTTTGCGGCGCGCTGGCAACCGTTTTTCTGGTGTTTTTCGTGGCCGGCGGAACACGGGGGCTCCTCCTCGACAACACGCTGCTTTTGGCCGGCGTGGTGGTCAACGCCTTTTTTTCCGCCGCGATTCTCTTTGCCCTGTCCGTCGTCAACAGCATGGAGCTGCACAGCATCACCTTCTGGCTGATGGGCGATCTGTCCGGCGCTGACGGAAAAGAAATGATCCTGGCGGCTTTGTGCCTGCTGGCGGGTTTTGGGATTCTTTACGCGCAGGCGCGCAAACTCAACCTGATGGTGCAGGGCGAGGAAACGGCTCTGCAGATGGGCGTCAATGTCCGGACCACAAAATACATCCTGCTTTGCGTCACGTCGCTCGTCACGGCCGTGGCCGTATCGCTGGCGGGCATCATCGGTTTTGTCGGCATTATGGTTCCGCACATGATGCGGCTGGTGTTCGGCTCCGATCACCGTCTGCTTTTGCCCGCCGCGGCGCTTTTCGGCGCTTCCTTCCTGGTCGTTGCCGACACGCTGGCGAGGACGATGATTGCGCCCGCGGAACTGCCGGTCGGCGTGATCACCGCCCTTTGCGGCGCGCCCTATTTTATTTTTCTGATGAGAAGAAAGGGGCGCGGATAATGCCGGTCATCGAGGCGAAAAATCTGTTGTTTCGCTACACGGACAAACCGGTCCTGAATGGCGTGTCCTTTGCCCTGGACGCGGCGCGGATTCTCGCGGTCATCGGCCCCAACGGCTCCGGCAAGACGACGCTGCTGAAAATGCTCAACGCCACGCTCTTTCCCGATCAGGGGCAGGTGCTTCTCGACGGCAGGGACACGCGGCGGTGGACCCGCCGGGAGATCGCCCGGGCCGTGGCGATTGTTCCGCAGGAATCGTCGGCAATTTTCCCGTTTTTCGCGGAAGAAATTGTCCTGATGGGACGTTTTCCCCATCTTGGCTCCATCGCGTTTGAAGACAAAAAAGATTACCGGATTGTCCGCGAGGCCATGACACAAACCGATTGCCTGGCGTATGCCCGCCGGCGTTTCAACGAGCTTTCCGCCGGGGAGCGCCAGCGTGTGCTGATTGCGCGCGCCCTGGCGCAGGAGCCGAAAGTTCTGCTGTTGGACGAGAGCACCGTTTTTCTGGATTTGAAGCACCAGGCGCGATTTCTGTTTATGCTTCGGGAGCTCAGCCGCGTACAGCATCTGACGGTCGTTTTTGTCACCCATGACGTCAATCTGGCCGCGCAGAACGCCGATGCGATTCTTTTGCTTTACAACGGAAAAAAATATGCTATAGGCACTCCAGCGGATGTTCTGACGGTGCAAAACATCAAAGAGGTTTACGATGTTGACGTGGGGATTGATTCGAATCCTCATAACGGGTTGCCCCGCGTGACGTTGTTTACCTGAAAAAGGTTGTCCAAAAAAGGAAGCCGGTGAGAGTCCGGCGCTGCCCCGCAACTGTAAGCGGAACGAAATCCACAAAATGCCACGGACATAAAAATGTCGGGAAGGCGTGGAAAGTAGGCTGCCGCAAGCCAGGAGACTTTATGGACAGTTCCATTTACTTTCTTTTATCCCGAGGGGGAAAGGAAAAGATCCATGAAGAAGCTCCTGTTTTTTGTTCTGTTGCTGTCTTTTGTCCTGCCCGCACAAGCCCGGCCCACACAGGAAAATGAACCCGTCAAAATGGGCGAGATTGTTGTTACGGCGACGCGCGATGCGCAGGAAATCCGCAAAACCCCAGCCAACGTTACCGTGATCACCGCCGAAGAGATCAGCCATTCCGGCGCAACGACGGTCGTCGAGGTTCTCGACAGGCTCGAAAGCATTCAGTTCCGGACTTACAGCGGCAATGCTTCCCAGGCCGCAATCGACATGCGCGGCTTCGGCGGCGACAATCCATTCGGGAAAACCCTGGTGATGCTGGACGGCAGCCGTCTGAACCGGACGGATATGTCTTCGATCAACTGGCTTTCGCTGCCGGTCAACACCATCGAAAGAATCGAAGTGGTTCGCGGGCCGGGAAGCGTGCTGTACGGCGACGCCGCGATCGGCGGCGTGATCAACATCGTGACCAAAAAAGGCAGGGGGAAGCCGAAATTCAATGCCTCGCTTCTGGCCGGAAGCTACGGTCTGCAAAATGAGCGGGCGGGACTGATCGGCGCAACCGGCAAGTGGACCTATGCCCTGACGGGGGAAAACAATTACAGTTCAGGGTGCCGGGACCGTTCCAAATATTCGGCGCAGGGCGGCGGTCTGGAGATGGGCTACGCCGCCCATGATCTTTTCAATCTTTCGCTGAACGTTTCTTTCAACCGGGCCGATTATCAGATGCCGGGCGCTCTGACGAAAGAGCAGATGCGGCAGGACCGCCGCCAGTATCAGCCGGCAATGCCCTTGTACTGGATGAACGCCAACGACGATAATGACGGAAGAGACAAAAACACCCAGGTCAATCTTGGGGTGAAATCCTTCTGGGGCGCTTTCGGGCAGATGGAGATGAACCTGATGTACGGCCGGAAGGACCTGGAAAGCAACATGCCGTCCTGGGCGTCCTCCTGGTCTCCCTACTCCTATATTTATTCCGACACGAACGCGGAAACTTACACAATAGCGCCCAAATATATTCTGGAGAAAGACCTCTGGAAATTCCGCAACAAGGTGATCATCGGCCTGGACTACTATTCGGAGCCCTACAAAAAGAAGTATTTCAACGACCGGGAAAGAACGGTTGCCTTAAGTTCGGCGTCGCTGCGGCGGGAGAGCGCCGGTTATTATATCCGGGATGAAATCAGCCTTCTGAGCAATCTGATTTTCAGCGTTGGTTACCGCTTTGAGCAGACCTCGATTTCCGGTTCGAACACGGATTTCGTGGCGCCGGCCAACAATTTCGACAATGAAAAAACCTATCGCGCCGAAGCCTGTGAAGCCGGGCTGACGTGGCTGTGGGGAAAGAAGTCAAAAGCGTTTGTTCGATATGCAACCGTTTACCGCATCCCTTTCCTGGATGAAGTTGCATCCTTCAACGGCTACAGCGCTCCGACGCCCTTCCTCACGTCGCTGGAAAAGGAGCAGGGCGTCAGCATGGAAGCCGGCACGGAATATTATCCCCTGGAAAATCTGAAACTGGGGCTTGCGCTTTTCCGCACGGATATGGAAGATGAAATTGAATATGTGATTTATAATCCGGTTTTGTCTTTGGGCGAGAACCGCAATACCGGCAAAACCCGCCACGACGGCGTGGAATTTTCCGTTGCCTTTCTGTGGCAAAAGTTTCTGAAAGCTTACGGGAATCTGACCTGCCACAAGGCGACTTACGAGGCCGGCCCGCACCAGCACAAAGAGATGCCCATGGTGCCCAACCGCCTGATCAACGCCGGCCTGGAAATTTACCTTCCCTTTCATGTGACGCTCAAACCGGAAATCCGGCACACGGGCGATGCGTATTTGTCCGGCGACAGCGACAACAATGCCGAGAAACTGAATGCTTATACGCTGCTGAATGTATCTCTGCTCTACAAACCGTCATTCGGCAGGCTGAATCTGACCGTGTTTGCGGGCGTCGAAAATCTTACGGATACGCTGTATTCTTCCTTCGGCCTGGATTACGTTCAGTTCGGAATGGAGAATTTCTACTATCCCATGCCGGGAAGAACCTTCAAGGGAGGGCTCTCTTTTGAGTTTTAACGAGGCGCGCCAAAAAAACCGGTTGCTGCTGTTTTTCGTGACGGGCGTATGGGCGGTTTGCTGCCTCATCCCGTCCATCGCCCGCGCGGAAACTGACGAGACAGGCCGTCGCGTTCAGATAAGGCCAGCGCCGCAGAGAATTGTTTCGCTGGCCCCCGGCATTACGGAAACGCTGTATGCTCTGGGCCTGGAGGGTAAAATCGTCGGGGTCACCACTTTTTGCGACTGGCCGGCCGCGGCGCGGTCCAAAACGAAAATCGGCGGCTTTACGAATCCTTCCATAGAAAAAATTGTTTCGCTCCGCCCGGATTTGATTCTGGCCACCGCAGACGGCAACCGGAAGGAAACCGTGAAGCAACTGGAAAAACTGGGGCTTCCCGTCTATGTCACCAACCCGACGAACACGGCGGGCGTTTTGAAAAGCATTGGGCATATCGGCTCCATCACCGGCCGGGAAAAGGAGGCGAGCCTGCTGGTTGAAAAACTTCAAAAGAAGCTGGACGGGGTGGCGGCCCGGACGCGCGGCAAAAAGAAGCCGCGCGTTTTTTTCCAGCTCGGCATGGAGCCCATGATCACCGCGGGCCGGGGAACCCTGATCCATGAGGTCATTGAACGGGCCGGCGGGGTGAACGTCGCCGGAAACGACATCGCCAACTATCCGCGCTACAGCGCGGAGGGCATCATCAGCGCGTCGCCGGACATCATCGTATTTGCGCCGATGGTCAATGACAAAACGTTTGAAACCGTGTACAAGTTCTGGCGGACATTCGGAGAAGTTCCGGCGGTCAAAAACCATAATATTTATCCGATCGACGCCAATCTGATCAATCGCGCCTCCCCGCGGATTTTTGACGCGGTCGAGCTTCTGGCGTTCATGTTCCATCCGGAAATCAAACCATAAATTAAGGACATCTCATGCATTACCCGACCATACCGCCGATTGACAAACAGGCCGCAAAACAAGCGCAGGCCAGGCAAAACAGACTGACCAAGCCCCCGGGAAGCCTCGGCCGGCTGGAGGAGATTGCCGTTCAGCTGGCCGGCATGAAGGCGGACCCGATGCCGGAGGTTTCAAAAAAGGCCGTGATCGTCATGGCCGCGGACCACGGCGTGGCGCTCGAGGGCGTCAGCGCCTTTCCGGTCGAAGTCACCAGGCAAATGGTGCTGAATTTTCTTCACGGCGGCGCAGCCGTCAATGTGCTGGCGCGCCAGGCGGGCGCCGCGACGCATATTGTCGATATCGGCGTCGCTTCCGATTTTGATCCGTCCCTTCCCGGACTCTGGCGGCGGAAAGTGGCGCGCGGAACGAGCAATATGGCAAAGGGACCGGCCATGACCCGCGCCCAGGCCGAGCGGGCCCTTGCCTGCGGCATGGAGGTGCTGGCCGAAATTGCCGAAAAAGGCCTCGATGTGGTTGCCACCGGCGACATGGGCATCGGCAACACGACCGCGTCCTCGGCCATTGTCGCCGTGATGACGGGATTGCCGGCGGCCCGGGTCACCGGGCGAGGCACGGGCCTTGACGATGAAGGTCTCGCGCGCAAGATACAGGTGATCGAACAGGCCGTCGCCGTCAACCAGCCCGACCCGAACGATGCGATGGACGTGCTTTGCAAAGTCGGCGGGCTGGAAATTGCGGGTCTGGCCGGCGTGATGATCGCCGCCGCCGCCCGCCGCATCCCCGTCGCGGTGGACGGCTTCATTTCAACGGCCGCCGCGATGATCGGGGTCGGGCTTGTGCCGGATCTGCGCCATTATCTTTTCGGCGCGCACCGGTCCGTGGAGATCGGGCATCGGGCCATGCACAGGCATCTTGGTCTTGCCCCCCTGCTGAACCTCAGCCTGCGGCTTGGCGAAGGCACGGGCGCGGCGCTGGCGTTTCACCTGATGGAAGCGGCCTGCCGCATTCTGCGGGAAATGGCGACGTTTGAAGAGGCAGGCGTGAGCGGGAAAGGTTTATAGACTGAAGGCTGAAGACTGAAGGATAAAAGGAACTATATGCGGAATTTGCGTACGGCTTTCGGATTGCTGACTACGCTGCCTGTCGGCATATCGGAAACCTGGCAGCCGGGAGACAGCGGACGGGCCGCCTTCTGGTATCCGGTGGTCGGGCTTGCGGTGGGCGGCCTGGTCTGGCTGGCCTGGCTCGGACTGAACCTATGGTTTACGCCGCTTGTTTCCGCCGTGCTTGCGCTTGGAGTCTGGGTCGGACTTACCGGCGGCCTGCACCTCGACGGCCTGGCCGACTGCTGCGACGCTCTGCCCGCTTCCGTTGTCGTGGAAAGACGCCTGGAAATTCTTAAGGATCCGCATCTGGGAACGTTCGGCGGCATCGGTTTGATCATCGTGCTTTTCGCCAAAGCCGCGGCGCTCAGTGCCCTCGCGCCTTCCCAGGGCTTGGGGATTGTCCTTGCGGCGACGCTTGGCCGCTGGCTCATACTGCCTGCCTCGCGGCTGCCGCAGGCGCGCCCCGGCGGCATGGGCGCTGATTTTGCGGCCGGGGTTCGGCCGGCCGCGGTTTGGATTACGGCGACATTGCCGATCAGTCTTGCGGTTTTGCTGGGAATGCAGGGCGCGTTTGCTGTCCTGGCCGCGCTGATTTCGGGAGCGGCATTGCTGCGTCTGGCCTGGAAGCGCATCGGCGGGGTGACTGGAGACGTACTGGGCGCGCTGGTTGAAGTGGCCGAAACGGCGGTTTTATTGACCTTCACCGTATGAAACAAGGCGATTCCCCCTGATGATAGAGCGGGTGGGGCAAAATGGCGGCGGTGTTTTTAAGGAGCAACATGACATATCCTTTTCGACTGGGTGCAACCTCCTACGTGGTTCCCGCGGACATCCTGACGAATGTCCGCTATCTGGCCGGGAAAGTGCTGGATGTGGAACTGGTGCTCTTCGAGGTCGATGACGGCCAGAACAACCTGCCCGGGAAAGCCGAAATTGCAGAGCTTGCCGCCATCGCCCGCGGTTGTGATTTGACCTACACAGTCCATCTGCCGCTGGATTTGCGCCTGGCCGATGACGGTTTCCCGCGCCACGCTTCCCTGGACAAGGCCCGCCGCGTCATCGACGGCACGCTGGCTCTTAATCCCTGGGCGTATGTCCTGCATCTGGACGGAAAAGCCGTTTTGAACCTTTCGGACCCGGAAAGTCTGCTTCGCTGGCGGGACCAGGCCGTCCGTGCGCTTGAGCTTGTCGGCCAATGGGCCGGCGGCCCGCGGCGTCTGGCCGTGGAAAATCTGGAAGGCTATCCGCCGGATTTTTACGATCCGGTGCTGGAGCGGATCGCCGTCAGCCGGACCGTCGATGTCGGTCATCTGTGGCTTGACGGCTGCGATCCGGTCGCGTATTTAAAAAACGCGCTGCTGCGAACGCGCGTGATTCACATTCACGGCATTGAGGGCCGCGATCACCGCTCTCTTGCAAAGGCGCCACGGGAGAAGCTGAAAGCCGTTCTGGACGAACTGGTCCGCTCCGAATACCGCGGTGTGGTGACGCTGGAGGTTTTTTCCGAGGTTGATTTTCTGACCTCGTGCGCGGCCGTAAAAGCGGTGATGCATGCGGACATGCCCTCTCCCGAACAGTAGATGGCAGCCGCCCCGGCAGGCGGCAAGGACTCTTGTGCTCAAGGAAAACATCCATGATTTCTAAAATTCCGGAAAACGGCATGACACTCATCCTGGGCGGCG
This sequence comes from Smithellaceae bacterium, assembly GCA_028693285.1. GTDB lineage: Bacteria > Desulfobacterota > Syntrophia > Syntrophales > Smithellaceae > UBA8904. Next base: position 21,558 of record JAQUVQ010000011.1, on the reverse strand, counting down.
CCCGCAGCGGTAAAAGCACTTTTGCAGAACAAACCGCCCGTGAGTCGGGAAAGCCCGTACTTTTTATCGCCACCGCCGCCGCGGGCGATGAGGAAATGGCCGAAAGAATCCGCCGCCACCGGGCCTCGCGCCCCGCCGGCTGGCAGACGCTCGAACTGCCGATGAATGTCGGCCGCAGCCTCGAAACGACCGAAGCCGGCGTGGTCATTGTCGATTGCATAACGCTCCTGGTCAGCAACATCCTCCTGGCCCTGCCCGAAAACGCGCCCGAAGACACCGTCATGGAAGAAATTCGCGCCGAAATGGACAATCTCATTGCCGCGCAGGCCCGTCTGGGCGGGCGGTGGCTGGTCGTGTCGAATGAAGTGGGTTTGGGCCTCGTGCCGCCCTATCCGCTGGGGCGCCTCTACCGCGACGCGCTGGGCCGCGCCAACCAGATCCTGGCCGCGGCGGCCTCACGGGTGATCTTCCTGGTTGCGGGCCTTCCGCTCACGGTGAAGTAGCGAGCGCCGCGGGCTTTTTCGAGGCGCGTTTTACGCCGCCAAAACGATGATTCCACCGCAGCAATTGATTTATTTGTCTTTTGGGTGTAGGTGAAAAAACCGTTGCAAATTCAATCAACCAATAAAGGAAATGGGCAACATGAAACAGAAAGTAACCGTTGTGGGAGCCGGCAATGTCGGGGCGACGGCGGCGCAAAGGCTGGCGGAGAAAGAATTGGCCGATGTGGTATTGATCGATATTGTCGAAGGCGTGCCGCAGGGCAAATCTCTGGACCTGGCTCAGGCCGCGCCGATTGAAAAGCACGACGCGCACCTTGCGGGCGCCAACGACTACGAGGCTTCCGCCGGCTCCGACATCGTAATCATCACGGCGGGCATTCCCCGCAAGCCGGGCATGAGCCGCGATGACTTGCTGGCGACCAACCGCGGCATCATGAAAAATGTCGTACGCCAGGTGGTCCGCCACTCCCCCGGCGCCATCCTCATTATTGTCAGCAATCCGCTCGACGCCATGTGCCATGTGGCGATGGAAGAAAGCGGCTTTCCCAAAAACCGCGTTATCGGCATGGCCGGCGTTCTGGATTCGGCGCGCTTTCGGGCTTTCATCGCCGCGGAGCTGGACGTTTCCGTAGAAAACGTACAGGCGATGGTCCTGGGCGGCCACGGGGACACAATGGTGCCGCTGCCGCGTTTTTCCACAGTGGCGGGCATTCCGATCACGGAATGGATGACGCCCGAACGGATCGAATCGCTGGTTGCGCGAACGCGCAGCGGCGGAGCGGAAATCGTCGGCCTTTTGAAAACCGGCAGCGCCTACTATGCGCCTGCTTCGGCGGCCGTCGAAATGGCGGAATCCATTCTCAAAGACAAGAAGAAAATTCTTCCCTGCGCCGCTTATCTGGAAGGGGAATACGGCTTTTCCGGTTTGTTTGTCGGCGTGCCGGTCAAACTGGGTAAAAACGGCATCGAGCAGATTATTTCGCTGCGACTCACGCCCGAGGAGCAAAAGGCCCTGGAGAAATCCGCCGCCGCCGTCCGGGAACTGGTGGAAGCGATGAAAAAGATGGCCTGACCCGGCGATCCCGCGAAAGCAGGCTTACAAATCAAAGGGCTGTTGCCCAAACGATATCCCTTTGAGCGGCCATTGAGAGGGTTTTGTTATATAAATCTTGGCGAAGCGAAAGATCAGCAATGACAACTGTTTGAGCCGAAGGCGAGTTTTGTCATTGCCTGAAGCGAGCCTTAGATTTATACAAAACACTCTCAGGCAAGCGAAAAGGATATTTGGGCAACAGGCCATGAAGACGTTCAGGAGGCATTCATGGCTTTTTTCACGGCGGATGACGGGGTTCGTCTTTATTACGAAATAAGCGGCGAAGGAAAGCCGGTGGTGCTGATTCACGGACTGACGGCCAGCTCTCTTTTTTTCAGAAAGCAGATACCGGTGTTGAGCAGACATTTTTCGGTGATTGCGCCCGATTTGCGCGGCCACGGGCAATCGGAATGCGGAAGCGACCACCTGACGCTCGCTCGCCTGGCTGAAGATCTGAAGCAGCTCCTTGCGGAGCTTCGTGTTTCAAAAGCGTCGCTCGTCGGCTGGTCGATGGGCGCCCACGTCGTTTTTGAGTACGTCAAAACCTATTCCTGCGCCTCCATTGATAAAATCGTGATCATTGACATGACGCCCAAGCTGATGAAATCGGATGACTGGTCTTGCGGTATGACCGGCGTCATGAGCCGCAAGCCGGGGGATTTCGGTCATGAAGACAATCTTTTCCTTTTATCCGTGATGCTCAGGGACTGGGAGACATACAGCCGGGTCGTTGCCCAGCGGATTTTAAACAAATCGCTCTACAATGAAAAAATGGAATTCAACGCCGGTGCGGATTTCAAGGGAAAAGACGATCTGCCCTGGCTTTACGAGCAGGCTGCAAAGAACAACGCCTGCGTCATCGCCGCCTTCTGGATTGCGATGGCGACGCAGGATTACCGCCCCGTTTTAAAAGACCTCACCGCGCCCTGTCTTCTGGCGTACGGAACGGAAAGCAATTATTATCCGCCGGAAAACTACGACTATATGCAGCAGCGGATTCCCAATGCCCGGGTTGTCCCGTTTGAAGGATGCGGACACGCGCTGCATCTGCAGGATCCGGACGCGTTCAATCGGACGGTGCTTGGTTTTCTGTCAGCCTGACGGTTTTGCCGGTCAGGGTCAGCACCACGCCGCCCAGCCCGATAGTGATGGCGAAAGCCTTGATGAGCATTCCAATGTAGAGGGGCAGCCAGCCCAGCAGCCACAGCAGGCACAAACCCGCCAGCGTTTCCTTTGTCAGGGACTTCCTGTATCCGCGAAAGATTCTGGAGATAATCGCGTTGCCCAGAATCGCCCCGGACGCGATAAATCCCACAATTACCGCCAGCAGCATTGCCGTGAAAGCCAGCGGGATCAGAAAGATTCCAATGATGGAGACGGCCAGCAGCATGAACAGGGGCACGGTCATCAGCGTTGCCAGAACGCCCCAGAAGAACGATTTGAAGTAATTGGTTTCCATGGCGCGGGTGATGAGGGTCATCTGACGCGGAAGCAGCAGGGTCATGATCAGCGCGATGATCAGGATGATGGCGAAAAAGCACAGGGAGATGACGTTTAAGATCAGCGACCAGCCTTCCAGTTCGCCCCTCATCGCCGACTGCAGGGCTTGCGACAGGGTGAAGGAGTTGACTTCCGTGATGTCGCCGAAAACCATGGAGCCGCTGCCCCGGGCCACGATGCCGCCCAGGACAATCACCTGGCCCCGCACGACGGCTTTGTTGGTCAGAACTACGGAGCCGGCAATGGCCAGAACATTCTGCTCCACCAGCCCGTTGACCGTGATTTGTCCGCCGATGACGGCCGCGTTGTTCACGGCTTGCCCTTCTTCCACAACAAGGTCGCGTCCGGCGCCGATCATGTTTTTTGCCTCAGCTGACGTGGCCAGAAGGAGTGCGAGGACGGCGGCGGCAAGCAAGGTAAATTTTACATTCATGAGTCAACCTTTGCTTTTTCGGGCAAGATATTGCTGCCGGAAATACGCAATGAAGCCCGGCATGACGGAAATGAGGATAATCGCGACAATGACGATGGTGAAATTCGATTTCACGGCCGGGATATTGCCGAAAAAATATCCGCCGAGCAGGAAAATGGCCACCCAGGCGATGCCGCCGGTGATATTGTACAGGATGAACCGGGAATAGCTCATCGCTCCGACTCCCGCGACGAACGGGGCGAAGGTTCGAATAAACGGCATGAAGCGGGCGATGATAATGGTCTTTCCTCCGTGCCTTTCATAAAAATCATGCGTTTTTAAAAGATATTTCTTTTTGAAAAAACGGCTTTCTTCATAATGAAACACTTTGGGGCCGATATAATGGCCGATGGCATAGTTGACGCTGTCGCCGGCAATGGCGGCAAGGCAAAGCAGAATCAAGAGCGCCTCAATATGCAGCGCTCCCAGAGCGGCCAGAGCGCCCAGGGCAAAAAGCAGCGAGTCTCCGGGCAGAACCGGCGTCACCACAAGGCCGGTTTCGCAGAATATAACAAGAAATACAATAACATAAGCCCATAAGCCAAAACTCTCGACGATGAGGGGAAGGTATCGGTCGAGATGGATGAAAAAATCGACGAAGAAAAGAATGATGTCCATAATTTGTACGCTAAACTTTTCGAAAGCAGCAGTCCGGGATCAAAGGCGCGGGCATCCCTATATCGGTTTCATGGGGGCGATGTCAACATGAAAAAAATCAAAGACCTTTCTACAAAAAGTAGCGAGCCATGAAGGCAACCTCAAGCATCAGGTGCGGGAAATTTTTTCTTTCCACTTCCTCGAACCCCAGTTTTTCATACCAGTCATGCAATGCCTGATCGTCCGCGATGATGCCGATTTGTACGCGGTACGCCTTCAAAAGACGGGCTTGGGACAACGCGTGCTTCACCAGCGCTTCCCCGAATCCTTTTTTTTGCTTCCGCGGCAAAACCGCCAGGCGCTCCAGGTAACAGACCTCGTCGTTTATTTTTTCCAGGGCGACGCATCCCGCGGGCTCCCCCTGCGCTTCCAGAACATAAAAGACGACGCCCCGGTTCATTTCCCGCATCAGCCATTCGGTTCGGCAGTTGGAAGGATGCGTCGGGCTGTTTTGCTCGTTCAGCCCGAACCGGTCGGCCACGTCCTGAAAAGCATCCCGAATGATTTCTGCCAGAATGTCAATGTCTTCCTTCCCGCCCTTCCGGATCAGGTGTTCCATGTTTCCTCCTCCTGCGTCTGAATGCTATTGTTCAAAGTTCCTGCCTTTTTACCGCGGCGTCACGATCGGAAAAGCGCCCGACGGCTTGTCAAGCAGGGCGAAGAAACGAATCAGGTCGATTCGGCTGCCGCTGATGGTGAGATCATCGGACAGCAGGGTATCCTTGATTCCCGCGGTGCCCGCCATCATTTTGATCCAGATCGGCCTGGTCAGCGTCAGCGTTGCATGGGCGTCCCCGGCAGGCTTTCCCTTCCTGTGGTGCAAAACGGCATGATCGATCCAGAGGACAAAGGATTCCCCCGTATCGCTGAACACCAGGTTGATTTTATAGTTTTTCCCCTCGGCCGCCGGTCCGTTGAGGCTGCAGGCCATCACCTCCAGAAACCGCTCGGCCGGAATGTTTTCCATCATATCGATGGCCCCTGACCGGTCGACGCCTTTTCGGGGCGGCCCGTTGCGCAATTCCTGCGCCGCGGTGAGATAGCTGTTGCGCCAGATGGCCGATTCGGACATATAGGCCATCTGATCATAGGTGCGGGAAAGCAGTTTTCTGGCTTTGGTGTGATCGGGTTTGCCGAACACGACCACATTCAGCAGTTCAGCCGCCCAGCGGTATTCGCCTTTTTTGAAAGCGGCCTCAGCCGCATCGGTAGCCTTATCCGCCCCGCCGATCAGCTCCAGGTAACGCTTGGCGGATTCCTGCGGCGGCAGGGGATTCAGGTTGGCGGGATTGCCGTCGTAGAATCCCATGTAAAACTGGTAGACGGCCTTGACGTTGTGCCGCAGATCGCCATAGTAGCCGCGCGCCCCCCAGTAAGATTCCAGAGCCTTCGGCAATTGGATGGCGTCGGCAATTTCCCGGGGAGTATAACCGGCGTTGATGAGGCGCACGGTTTGGTCATGGGTGTAGCGGTAAACGTCGCGGTGCATGGTGATGAATTCTTTGATTCGATCCCTGCCCCGAATCGGCCAGTTGTGCTGGCCGAAATACACTTCGCAACCGGCGGCATATGTAAGCGCGTCGTCAAGATATTTGGCCCAGAGCAGCGCATTTCTCACCTTTGCCCCGCGAACCGGCAGCAGGTTGTGCATGGTCTGGGAAAGGATCTCCGCGCCGCAAAACGCCTTCTTTTCGGGAATGACAAACGTCATTTCAGCGGGGGCTTCCGCGCCGGGCGTATTGTAAAAGACGAAGCGCAGCCCGTCCACCAGCATCTCCCGGACGGGCTGATCGATGACCACCGTGGGCCGGATGATGCCGATGCTGCCATAGGCCGTGGCCTTGCCCAGACCGGTATCGACCATTCCTTTGGCGGAGCGTTCCAGATCTTTTCCGAACTGGTAGGAGGAGCGCCTTGCCATCGCCGTGCCCACCATCAGATTTTCGCTGATGGCTTCTTCCAGAAATCCCTGAGGCGCAATGACCGGAAGGCGGCGCGATGCCGCCTCCCGCGGCGAAACAATACCCAAAGCGCCGCCGAAGTGATCCACATGACTGTGGGTGATAATCATTGCCGAAACCGGCTTTTCGCCCAGGTGCTTTTGGGCAAAGGCGAAGGCAAAGGCCGCGCTTTCCCGGCAGGTGAGCGGATCGACCACGATCCAGCCGGTTTTGCCCTCGATCAGCGTCATGTTGCCGAGATCAAAGCCGCGCAGCTGGTAGATGCCGTCGACGACTTTGAAGAGTCCGATCCCGGCGTTGAGCTTCGCGTGACGCCACAGGCTTGGGTTGACCGTCGGCGGGGCCTCGCCCGCAACAAAATGAAAGGCGCCTAAGTCCACCAGGACCGTTCCGTCCGCCGCGAGGATCCGCCCCTGGGGTTTTGCGATCAAGCCGCGCAGAGCCTCCTGAAAGTCCTGATCCCGGTTGAAGTCGAGTTTTTGCGCCATGGTTTGGTTCGCCGCTATGGCCGCCTCGCCGGCGTCACCGGCTACCCCGCCGACTCCGCTGTCCTTCTCGCAGGCGGTAAGCAGAAATATTGCCGCCAGACACAGAGCCGCGGGCCCTATTTGCTTCGCGATCCTTTTCATGGTGTTCTCCTGAAGTTTTCCGTCTGTGAAAAAACATTCTGGACGGGAAAATTTTTCGACTTTGTCCCGCACGCGCAAAAGGCTGAACTTTGTGAATACAGGTAATCGCACCGCGGAACTTCTGTCAATGGTTTTTCGGTTCAGTTCATCTTGAAGAAAAGCAGGTAAACAGCCGTCTGGAGGATCGTCAACGGGATTCCGGCTTTTGCAAATTCGAGAAAGGAAATGCTTTCGCCGCGGTTTTCCTTCTCCGCGTGCTGAATGATGATGACGTTGCTGGCCGCGCCGAGAATGAAAAGATTGCCCGCGATGGTGGAGCCGGCCGCAAGCGCCATGAGCTCTTTCGCGCCGGCGCCGCCGGAAAGCATGAGCGGCAGAAAAAGCGCCGCCATGGGCACGTTGGAGATCAGCTGACTGACCCCGACGGAGAGGATCATAATGACGGGGATGCCGGTCATGTTCAGCGAAAAGGCCGAAAGCAGATTTTGAAAAAAACCGGATTGCCAAACGCTTTCCATCAGAACAAACATGGACGCGAAGAAGACCAGCGTGTACCAGTCGATTCTCCTCAGAATATGAAACCGGTAGGTTTTCTTCTTGGACATGAACCGATAGATCAGGATCGGCGAACAGCCGACAAGCGCAATGTAGGTCAGCTTGAAGTCAAAGGGCACGGGCGCAAAAAGATTCATCACGGCAAGAGCTACTTTAGCCAGAATCAGGCAAACCACAAGGATCAGGGAAAGACGCGCGACTATGGCCAGCCGGATGTGCCGAATGTCCTCGATGCCGGGCTCCAGCTGTGTGCGGTGAAACTCTTTTTTGAAAAGAACCTTCAGGACGATGTAGGCCATGAAAAGATTGACGATCGTCGGCGCGAACAGATACTGGAAGAACGTTAGAAAGGGATTTTCAATTTTTCCTCCCAGGGCAATCAGCAGATTTTGAGGATTGCCGATGGGGCTCATGACGCTTCCCGTGGTGATGGCAAACGCCAGGCAAAGCAGAAGCAGTTTTGGGGAAATAATGTTTCTTCGGGCCAAGAGCAGCATGATGGGAGTGCCGATGATGGCAAGGGTGTCGTTCATGAGGACAGCGGATCCGATTCCCATGGTGAAAAGGATGGCCAGCACCAGCGCATCGACGGACTTTGCCCGGCCGAACAGCCTATGGCAGATGTGGGTGAGATACCCGGAGTCTTCCATCGCCTGCCCGATGATAAACATGCCGAAGAGAAAGAAAATGACGTCAAAATGAATGGCGTGAAAGGCTGCGCGCGGCGATATTTCTCCCGCAAGGATCACGAGGACGGCGCCGCCGAGCATGATCTGCCAGATCTGCAGCCTGGCGCTGCCGATTTGCCGTATGGCGATCAGGAGAAAAACGACGGCAAGGATCAGGATGGAAAGGTTCATGCGGGGCCGCCGGTTTTTCTATGCGGTGAGCAGCTTTTCCAGCGCGGGGAATACTTGATCCAGATTTTCCGGCTTTGTGCCGCCGGCCTGGGCCATGTCGGGCCGGCCTCCGCCCTTGCCGCCGACCAGCGGGGCGAGTTCCTTGATGATGTTTCCGGCATGATACTTCCCGGCGATATCTTTGGTAACCATGCACAAAAGGAGCGCCTTGCCTTCGGCTTTGCTCCCCAGAAGAATGACGCCGGAGGCGAGCCGGTCGCGCAGTTTGTCGCCGAAATCGCGCAGGGTTTTCGCGTCGGAAATGGCCACTTCCGCGGCCAGCACCTTTACGCCGCCGATTTCTTTGACCCGGCCCATCAGGTCGCCGGAATCTTTGGCGGCGAGTTTTCCTTTGAGCGATTCGATTTCCTTTTCCAGGTCCCGCGTCTGCTTCAAAAGCTTTTCCGCCCGATCGAACACTTCCGTTTGCCCGGCTTTGAAGAGGCCCGCCGTCCGCCTTAATTCCGCTTCGGCTTTTTGAACATGCAAAACGGCTTCTTTTCCCGTTGCCGCTTCGATCCGGCGGACGCCCGCGGCGATGGCGGATTCATGCAGGATTTTCAGAAGGCCGATATCGCCGGTGCGCTCGACGTGCGTTCCTCCGCAGAGCTCCATGCTCATCTCGCCCATTTTGACGATGCGGACGGTCGCGCCGTATTTTTCGTCAAACACCGCCGTCGCGCCGGTTTTCAGCGCGTCTTCGAGCGCGCAGACTTCCGTCTGCACGTCCAGGTTCCTGCGGATCATTTCGTTGGCGATGGTCTCCACGCGCTGCAGTTCTTCGTCGCTGATTTTTGAAAAATGCGTAAAGTCGAAGCGCAGCCGCTCGGCGTTGACGAGCGATCCGGACTGTTTGATGTGATCGCCCAGCACGGCCTTGAGCGCCGCCTGCAGGATGTGCGTGCCGGAATGGTTGGCGGCAATGGCGACTCTACGCTCCAGGTCGACGACCAGGCGGGCCGTGGCGCCGATTTTTATTTCTCCGCTCAGGATAACGCCCTGATGGACGATGAAATTCTCAACGGGTTTTTTCGTATTCTCCACATGAAAACGGAATCCTTCGCCTTCGAGATAGCCCGTATCTCCCGTCTGTCCCCCCGATTCCCCGTAAAACGGCGTTGTATCCAGGACGATTTCCGCCTTTTCGCCGGCCGGCGCCGCTCCGACGGACTTGCCGTCCACGAAAATGGCCGTGACTTTCGCTTCGTCTCTGCGAACGGCTTCGTACCCGCAAAAAGCGCTCACGACGCCGGAGCTCGACGCCTTGAGGTAGCACTCCGCCACGGCTTCTTCGCCGCTCCCCTTCCAGGCGACGCGGGCGCGCTGGCGCTGGCGTTCCATCTCGGCTTCAAAGCCTGCCGTGTCCAGCGTGATCCCGTCTTTTTTGACGATGTCCGCCGTAAGGTCGGTGGGGAAGCCGAAGGTATCGTACAGTTTGAAAATCATTTCGCCTTGCAGGACGGTCTTTCCCGCTTTTTTGAGCGCTTCCGCTTCTTCCTGCAAAATGCGCAGGCCCGCGTCGAGCGTTTCCATGAAGCGCTGCTCTTCGTTGAGGATCACCTTGGTGATGAAGGACGCCTTTTCAGCGAGGTCCGGGTAGGTGTATTTCATCATGTCGATGACGACCATCGCGGCCTCGTTTAAAAACGGCTTGCCGATGCCGAGCATTTTGCCGTGTCGCGCGGCGCGGCGCAGGATTCTTCGAAGCACGTAGCCGCGGCCTTCATTGGAAGGCAAAATGCCGTCGCCGATCAAAAAGGTGAGCGCCCGGCTGTGATCGGCGATCACGCGGATGGAAATATCGCTCTCGGCATTTTTCCCGTAGGCTTTTCCGGAGGTTTTTTCTACGAAACGCAGGATCGGCGCAAACAGGTCCGTATCGTAGTTGCTTTTGACGCCCTGAATAACGGCCGTGAGGCGCTCGAGCCCCATGCCCGTGTCGATGTTGGGCCTGGGGAGCTCCGTCAGTTTGCCCGACGCATCGCGGTCGAACTGCGTGAAGACGTTGTTCCAGATTTCCAGGTGGCGGTCGCATTCGCAGTGAATGTCGCATTCGGGACGCCCGCAGCCCGTACCTTCTCCCTGATCGAAAATAATTTCGGAGCAGGGGCCGCAGGGGCCGGTTTCGCCCATCATCCAGAAATTGCTTTTTTCGCCCATGCGGACGATGCGGTCCGCCGGCACTTTCATTTTTTCATGCCAGATGGTGAACGCATCGTCGTCGTTTTCAAAAATCGTCACCCAGAGTTTTTCCCTGGGAAGCTTCACGACGTCGGTAAGATATTCCCAGGCCCAGGCAATGGCTTCCTCCTTGAAATAGTCGCCGAAGGAGAAGTTGCCCAGCATTTCAAAAAAGGTATGATGGCGCGCGGTGACGCCGACGTTTTCCAGGTCGTTGTGTTTGCCGCCGGCGCGCGCGCACTTCTGGCAGGAGACGGCCCGCGTGTAGCCGCGGTTTTCCAGGCCCAGAAAAGAATTCTTAAACTGCACCATGCCCGCGTTGGTAAAAAGCAGCGTGGGATCGTCTTTGGGAATCAGCGAGGAGCTCGCCACCCGTGTGTGCCCTTTGCTCTCAAAAAATTTCAGGAAGCTTTCCCGTATCGCGTCACCCGTTTTCACCATCTGCTTCTTCCTCCGCCGGCGTTCCCAGCATCTTTAAAATCAGGCCCGGCGGGAAGCCCCTTCCCATCAGGCTTTGAAAAATTTTTTGTTTTTCTTTCCGGTCCGCCCGCCCTTTGGACGCCTTCTTCTTCATCCACAGGGAGATGGCCTCTTCTTCGGACAGCTCCCGGCGCGCCAGGGCGATTGCGTCTTCTATCAGCCGGTCGTCCACGCCCTTTTCCCGCAGGCAGGCCGCGATTTTCCGGTTTCCCCAGAGTTTGCCCACCGCCAGATGGCGCGCCCGGCCGCCGGCGAAAGAGGCGTCGTTGAGATACTTCAATTCATGGAGTTTTTCCAGTGCTTCTTTTACGATGGTTTTGGGGAAACCTTTATCCAGCAGTTTTTTCGCAAGCTCGCGCTCCGAATGAGGGCGCAGGGACAAAAGCCGATACGCTTTTTGCTTGGCCGCCTCCAGGTCCAGCGCTTTCACGCTATTCTTCCTGGTCTTTGACGACAATGCCCAGCTTTTCCCGGACATCTCTTTCCACGGCCGCCAGAACATCCGGATTTTCCTTCAGGAAAACCCGGGAGTTGTCCCGTCCCTGACCGATCCTGTCCCCTTTGTAGGAATACCAGGCGCCGCTTTTTTCAATAATGCCGTTTGCCGCCGCCAGATCAAGGACATCGCCTTCGCGGGAAATGCCTTCGCCGAAAATGATGTCGAATTCCGCTTCCCGAAAGGGGGGCGCCATCTTGTTTTTCACGACCTTGACCCTGGTCCGGAATCCGACGACATCCTGACCGTTTTTGATGGAAGTCATTTTGCGGATATCGAGGCGCTGGGACGAATAAAATTTCAGCGCGTTGCCGCCGGTGGTCGTCTCGGGATTGCCGAAGAACACGCCGATTTTCATGCGGAGCTGGTTGATGAAAATCACGGTGGTTTTGGATTTGCTGATCGAACCGGTCAGTTTGCGCAGGGCCTGCGACATGAGCCTGGCCTGAAGCCCCATCTGAGCGTCGCCCATTTCTCCTTCGAGCTCCGCCTTGGGGACCAGGGCCGCCACGGAATCCACGACGAGGACATCCAGCGCTCCGCTGCGGACCAGCGTTTCGGCGATTTCCAGCGCCTGCTCGCCCGTATCCGGCTGGGAGATGAGGAGTTCGTCGGTATTGACGCCGATATTTTTGGCGTACACCACGTCGAGGGCATGCTCCGCGTCAATGTAGGCCGCGATGCCGCCCTTTTTTTGCGCTTCGGCCACGATGTGCAGCGCCAGCGTCGTTTTGCCGCCGGATTCCGGCCCGTAGATTTCAATCACGCGGCCGCGCGGAACGCCGAAGGTTCCCAGCGCGATATCGAGGCTCAGCGAGCCGGTGGAAATGGCCGGCACGTCGGCCACGCGGTCGTGGCTGCCCAGTTTCATGATCGACCCCTTGCCGAACTGCCGTTCAATCTGCGTGATCGCCAAATCCACGGCTTTCGATCTGTCCATATCTGCGCACATATTGATATCCTCCTTTTTCTTCATTACCGGCGGTCTGCCGGATTATTCTTATCAGCCGGCCAGCGGAAACGTCGCCAGTCTGGCATAAATCGCGCCCTGCGGCGTCAGGCGGCTTTGAAACAGCACCAGTTCTTTAACGGTGAATTCCCCGGCGGAAAAAGCGCTGTGTTTTTGCAGGGCCTCGTCCATTCCCGCAAGTCCGTGCGAAGCCCTGACGCGGGCCAGCGTAAGATGCGCCCGGAAGGGGCGGCCTTCCTCGGGAAATCCCATTTCGGCAAAATCCGCCTCCAGCTGTTTTTGCAGGGCGGCAAGCTTTTCCACGTCGCCCGACGTGCCGCACCAGAGGACCCTTGGTTTGCGGGCATTCGGAAAGACGCCCAGTTTTTCAATTTTCAGATTCAACGTCCAGTCCGCGGCAAGGCGAGCTTTGACGGCCCGGCCGATGGAATCAATATCGTCTGTCGAAACATCGCCGAAAAATTTCAAGGTCAGGTGCTGTCCCCCGGGCGGGGCCCAGCTCAATTTGCCGCTGATTTCCGGCTTTAGTTTTTCCTGGAGTCGAATCACGGCCTGCAAAATTTCTTCCGGCGGCTCAACGGCCAGGAAGGCCCGGATGTTTTTTTCGGAATTCGACATCATTAAAATTTTTCCTGATCATGCTCCATGAAGATCATTAAAAACGTAGTCGCGGGTCTTTAGATCCGCGATACACGGCGCGCCTAAAGGCACGAAATACATTTTTCCTTTTTGACGATTTGTCGTCAAGAGCGCATCTCCTGTAAATAATTTCTCAGCAACATCAGCGCCGCCTCGGAGGAGATCAGCTTGTTTCTTCTTCGGTCCCAGCGGTAGGCGTAATGACGGCAAATTGTTTCCACTCCGTCGGTAAGCGCGATGTAAACCGTGCCGACCGGCTTTTCTTTCGTGCCGCCGGTCGGTCCCGCGATGCCGGTGGAGGAAAGACCCAGGTGGGTCCCCGCCAGTTTGCGGACGCCCTCGGCCATTGCCCGCGCGGTTTCCTCGCTCACGGCGCCGTGCTTTTCCAGGATGCCGGCCGGCACGTCCAGCAGTTGAATTTTCGCCTCGTTGCTGTAGGTCACGAGGCCGCGCTCAAAATAAACGGAACTGCCGGAAACGTCGGTGAGGCGGTCGGCAATGAGCCCTCCCGTGCAGGATTCCGCCACGGCGATCGTCAATTTCTTTGCCGTCAACTCCGCCGCGATTCTCTCTTCAAGAGACTCTTCACCGAAGGAAAAGATGCAGTCGGAAAGTCGAACCGTTACCTTGTCCACGGCCTGTTGCATATTTTTCTGCGCCTGCTCCAGGGAATCGGAGTGTGTGATCAGTACCAGATGATTTTCCGGAAAGACGGGGTAAAAGCCGACGCTCACGCCGAGGGCGTCAAAATCAACATCGGCCAGCTTTTGATCCACCATGGCCTCTCCGAGGCCGAAGGTTTTAATGGTCTGTTTGACCGTCTGAAGGACGGCCTGCGGAAAGCGGCGGCGCAAAACGGGAATGACGCCTTCCGGGACCATTCGTCGCGTTTCCGACGGAACGCCGGGAATGACCATCACCAGCTTTTCCCCGACCGGCAGCGCAAATCCCGCGGCGGTGCCGACAGGATTGGGAATGACTTCAGCGCCTTCGGGAAACAGCGCCTGCTTGGCGTTGTTTCCCGTCCAGCGCAGGTTGAATCGCGTAAAGATATCCTTAAGATAGGTCAGGACTTTTTCATCCAGAACCAGTTGCCGGCCGAACGCCCGCGCGACCGCGGCGGTGGTGATGTCGTCGGAAGTCGGTCCCAGGCCTCCGGTGCAGATCACCGCGTCCGTAAAAGACAAAAGGTAATGCAGCCGGTTGTCGATGATTTCAAAGTCGTCGCCGACCGACATCATGGTTTCAACCGTCCAGCCCTGCAGATTTATCTCCCGCGCGATGAAAGACGAATTCGTATCGGCGATGCGCCCGTTCATTAATTCGTTCCCGATGGTCAAAATGCCGATTTTCATAAAACCGCCTTATGGTGTAAGAAAAACAAAAATCAACATCAGAATTCCCGCGTAAACGCCCGCGCCGAGATCATCTACCACCACGCCCCAGCCGCCCGGAAACTTCTGAAAATGCTTCAGCGGAAAAGGCTTCCAGATATCAAAAATCCGAAAAAGAAGAAACGCCAGCAAAAGATGCAGGCCGGTAACGGCCACAGGCAGCATGGCAACCTGGTAGCCGGCAATTTCATCAATCACAATCCGCTGGTCGTCGGTGTTTCCGTAAAGTTTTTCCGCCTCCCCGGCAACATAAATAGAGACGGCCGATATTGCAACCACAAAGAAAAGGCGAAAAAGCCAGGGCAGAGGGCTGGAAGCCAGGCAGATCAAAACACCCGCCAGCGTGCCCGCCGTTCCCGGCGCGACGGGGGAAAGGCCCGTCCCGAATCCGGTTGCCAGGATCCTGATCCATTTGTCCTTTTGAGAGGTTGTCACGGACGTCCTTTTTAATCCCGTTGTTTGCGTGTAGAACGATTGTTCTATACTACAGGCCTTTGCGGGATGTCAAGCAATCTTATGCACGGCCTAGGCCTTTGGCCGACATTGTTGGCCAAAGCCGGCAAAATGTGGTATGCAGCGGCCAAGTAAAGGAATTTCAGGATAAAAAATGATTCCCATTGTTTCCATTGTCGGCAAGTCCAATTCCGGCAAGACAACGCTTCTGGAGAAAATCATTGCCGATTTAACCCATCGGGGCTATCGCATCGCCACCATCAAGCACAACCGCCACGGCTTCGACATCGACCACGAGGGAAAGGACAGCTACCGCCACAAAAAGGCGGGAGCGCACACCACCGTCGTTTCATCGCCCCATCAGCTCGCGCTGGTTCAGGACGTGGACCATGATCACTCCTTTGAGGAAATTCGCGACAAGTTCATTTCCGGCGCGGATATCATCCTCACCGAAGGATTCAAGGTGAATGACTATCCGAAGATTGAAGTGTTCCGAACTGAACTCAAACGGGACTTGATCTCGAGCAGAAAAGACGGTCTGGTCGCGGTGGCCGCGGACGTGAAACTGGATATCGATGTTCCCTGTCTGGACATCAACGACCCCAAAACTGTCGCCGATTTCATTGAAATTCATTTTCTGAAATAGCCATAAAGCTTGCAGAACTTACAAACAATGCTCTCAATCAATCTATTGCGGCGTTTTGTCTTTGCCGAAAAAAAGCCCGGCGGTTTGACGGCCGGGCTTTCGTTTGCTTCAGGGGATGCAGCGTGAGGATGTTCTAGGGTTCGGTAGGAACGTTCGGGTCCGCCAGCCATTCCATCGAGGAACCGTCATACACTTTGACGTCCTTGTATCCCAGCAGGTCGGTCATGATAAAGGCCCAGCCGGTGCAGGTCTTGCCCGTGTCACAGTAAACGATTATTTCCTTGTCCAAATCGGAGCCGGCCGCTTTTTGCGCAAGCGCCGCAAGCGCCGCCTTGTCCTTGTACAGACCTTCCGGCGTGTAGAGCTGGCCGACCGGCAAATTGACCGCTCCCTTGATGCGGCCTAATTTCGGAACAAAGGGCAGCTTTTCCTTGCCTTCGTAAAACGCCGGAGCGCGGGTGTCGATAACGAGCGCCTTGCCGATTTTACCCGCGAGCGAAGCCTTGTCCACGAACAGACCCTTGTTGACGGACGCCGCAAATTCTTTTTCTTTGGGGCGGGTCATGTCCTGCAAAACCGGTTTGCTTTCCTTCAGCCACTGATTCTGCCCGCCGCTGAGAATGGCGACATTCGGCACGCCCAGATACTTCAGGGTCCAGGCCACGCGGGTCATGTCGAACTGATCGGGAACCTTATCCGTTTTCCCGACAATGACCACCAGAGAGTTCTGATCGATGCCCGCGCTTCCGATCGCGTCGGCCAGGTCGTCCACAGCCGGCAGTTCGTTAAGCAGGTCGCCTTTTTTAACGGCCCAGGTTCCGTACACAACGTTGACGGCTCCCGGAATATGGCCTGCCTTGTATTCTTCCACCTTCCGCACATCAACGATGACCAAATTGGCATTGTTCAGGTTATTCTGCAGCCACTCCGTGGAGACGATGGGATCAATGCTCCTCGCCGCCTGTACAGGAGCGGTGAGCGCCAACGGCAGCAACAACAGTACCGCCAGAACCACTGCTTTCAACCACATCATTTTTTTCATAAATACTACCTCCTCTGTTTCATTTGAATTTTTGTCTGTCGCTATTTTGAAGCCTGTGACGGCCCTCAAACCTTCCCACAGCGAAGATCCCGGTCAGGGATCAACGGCTCTTTCGTTTTTTCAAGATCGGCGATCCACAAAGCATGGCGGTGCCGGGCATAGTCCAAACGGACTTTGCCGGTGAAGATGCCGCGGACCATCGGCCAGTTCGGCCTAAGCAGAATCGCCGCCATGTGCGCGAGAAAAGCCAGAAAAAAGAGAACGAAACAAATATTATGAATCCAGGTGGCCGTCAGGACGACCGCAAGCGAAAGATCCGGCGCATACAGGTTCTTGTAGGTTTTGATCAGGCCGGAGACGATGAGCAGGATGATGATCCAGGCCATTCCCGCGTAAGCCAGCCGCTGCTCCGGCAAATACTTGTGCATCGGCGGCTCCTGGCCGAAGCCGAACAGGCTCTTGATGACTGTGACGGACGCCGACAGGTCGCCTTTTTTCGGCAGCAGGCCGGTTTCGCCGCGCATTCCATGGTACGCCAGGTGAAAGATTCCCGCGGCCGTAAAAACCAGCGCCGCCGCGTAGTGTAGATAAAGGGATGTGATGAAATCCGCCGTCCAGCGCAAGCCCGGAACGGTGACGATGTAATAGCGTTTGGCTACGGGCAGTTCAAAAATTCCGGTGGCCAGCAGAATCAGGCCGGAAATCGCGATGGCCCAGTGTTCGATCAGCTCCAGCCGGCTGTGGCGGACGACCCGGTTTTTTTCCGAAAGGATCTTTTCAGTCACGGTCTTCCTCCTGACGGGCTTGGCGTTCTTTGCGGCGTGAAAACCAGCCCGCCGCGCCGGCGAGCGCCAATCCAAGAACGGGGGAAGCCAGCACGGCTTTTCCCAGCGGATCCGTTCCCGCCATGCGCCGCTTGACGCCCGGCTTCATGTCCGGCTGCCCGGGTTTTTTGGTCATGGTTTGATTCAACAGCTCGAACGATACAGGAGACACATAGAGCGTTGCCGTGCCGCCGTTTTCTTTCTGACCGTAAATGTGGCCGTTAATCTGGTGGGCTCTGGCCTGCGCCTCAGCTTCAATCTCTTTTCTGGGGCCGATCAGCATGGCCCCGCGCGGACAGGCTTCGATGCATCCCGGCTTTTTTCCTTCCTTTAACCTGTCATTGCAGAGGTCGCATTTATACATGACGCCGTTGCCCATGAAATCGGGCAGGACATGAAGGTAAATGCCGACGCCGGACTGGCGCTGCGGAATTTCCCACGGGCAGACGTCCCTGCATTTGGCGCCGCCGAAACACTGGTCTGGGTCGATAACCACCGCGCCGTTCTTATTTTTGTGATTGGCGGAAAACGGACAGATGGTCGCGCAGGCGGGATTGTCGCAGTGCATGCAGCGCCTCGGGACAAACAGGGTTTGGCTGCGGCCGTCCACCATTACATCCGCCCGATGAACGTAAAGGTAGTTGTAGGGGGTAAGGCGGTTGAAGACGCCCTGCTTTTTGGACCAGTCTTCGATGGTTTTTCTGGGCCACGGCTCCGGAATGTTTTCCGCTACCTGTGGGATTTTGTTGGCGTTGATGCTTCGGCAGGCCTGGACGCAGGCCGGCATGTTGCGGTCCGCGCAGCCGTCGCAAAGGCTCAAATCGATAAGCGTCGAGAGAGATCCGGCCGATTCAGCCCGCGCGGTCTTTGGGACATGAACTCCCGTCAGAACCGCGGCTCCGGCCGAAATCCGCAAAAAAGAACGGCGGGTGATTTTAGAAGCTTTTCCCGAATCCAATTTTTCCCCCCTCTAGGACATGCCGATAAAGCGGGTCAGCGCGTTTTGAAATTCTTCAATGCTCTTTTCCTGATCATCGGCCGCCTCCTGAATGCAGCGCCTCATGTTGGCCTGAATGATCACCACGCCGGTTTTTTTCATGGCGGCGCTGGCCGCGTTGAGCTGGGTCAGGACATCGGCGCAGGGCGCTTCCTGCTCCACCATCCGCTCCAGCCCGCGGATTTGCCCCTCAATTCGCTTTAATCGGTTTAATACCTTGATTCTCATTTCGTCCATAATATACCCCGTGGGGGTATATATAAACACTCCCGGGTTTCCTGTCAAATGGTTTTTTTACACTGATTTTTGAAATCACAGCTTGACAATGGAAGCCCCCTTCATGGTAGCTGTTTGAAAAATATCGCGTGGAGAAAGCCGTGGATCCTGCTTGCGACCTGAAAAACATTTACCGCGACGCCGTTCGGGAGGTGGACCCCGCGGGTCTTATTGTATCCCGCGTCCGGAAAGAAGGACGGAAGCTTGCGCTCACGGGCCAGGAAGCGGAATGGTCGGAAGACCTTTCCTCCTACCGGCAGGTGATGGTGCTCGGCATCGGCAAGGCTTCAGCCCGCATGGCATCCGCCATGGAAAGCCTCCTGGACGAAGATCTCACTTCGGGATTCGTCATCACAAAATACGGCCACGGGCTCGATCTTCGGAAAGTGAAAGTCCATGAAGCGGGCCACCCCGTGCCGGATGAAAACAGCCTGAAAGGAGCCCGCATTCTGACGGATATGGCCCGGGCGGCGGATGAACACACGCTGATCATCCATCTGATTTCCGGCGGAGGGTCATCCTTGTTCTGCCTGCCAGCGGACGGCATCAGCCTGGACCACAAGCGCAGAACCACGCAAGCCCTGCTGGCGTCCGGCGCCGGCATCGACGAGGTCAACTGCGTTCGGAAGCATCTGTCGAAAGTCAAGGGCGGGGGGCTCGCCCGAATCGCGAGTCCCGCCAGGCTCATCAACCTGATTTTGTCGGATGTGATCGGCGACCGGATCGATACCATCGCGTCCGGCATTACCGCTCCTGATCCCACCACGTTTCAGGACGCCCTCTCGATCGTTCATCGATACGGACTGGACGGCAGGCTTCCGGAAGCGGTGATGGACCGTCTGACCCGGGGGGCGAGGGGCGAAGTGGCCGAGACGCCCAAAGCGGGCAACCCGGCATTTTGCAACAGCATCAATCTGATCCTTGGCAACAACGCGCTGGCCTGCGGTGCGGCGAGGGAAGCCGCGCAGAAGCTGGGATATGACGCGCAAATTCTCAGCACAACGCTGTCCGGCGAGGCGGTCGAAGCGGGAAAGTGCTTCGCGCAGCTTGCCAAGGCCATAAAGGAAGGAAAATCCCTGAAGGAAAAACCGGCCATCATAATCGCCGGCGGAGAAACAACCGTCACGCTCCGGGGCAAAGGGAAAGGAGGGCGAAACCAGGAAATGGCACTCGCCTTTGCTTTGGAGCTGCACCGAATCCTTCCGGATTCTTCCAATATCTTTTTTCTGTCCGCCGGCACGGACGGCGGCGACGGGCCTACGGACGCGGCGGGCGCGCTGGTGACGCCCGCGCTGATGGAAAAAATGAAAAACATCTCCCTCGAGGCCGCGTCGAGCCTTCAGGATAACGACTCGTATTCTTTCTTTCAGAAGGAAGGCGGTCTTTTTATCACGGGTCCGACCTATACCAACGTCTGCGATATCCAGATTCTCGCCGTGACATGATGCCGGGCGCGCGGCAAAAGGCGCGGACGGACGGCGCAGGCGAATGCTGATCCTTCCTGCCCTACCCGGGTTTGCTTGACTTGACCCGGCAACCGGCCTATACTTTTTTGGAACGAAAGCTGATTTCAATCAGCGGACAAAGAAACGGAGGTTCTATGAATACGTACATCGATTATTCCAAGCGCATCAGAAAAATACAGGAAGAAATGAAAAAATTGGATATTGACCTTTTCGTGGGCACGCGAACGGTCAGCCTGAGCTATGTCGCAGGGGCCTTCGTTCCCTGGAGAAGCGCTGTGATCGTGTCCGCGGATGGATATGCCGGTCTGATTACCATGCTGCTCGACTGCGAGCGTCTGAAGAATGAGTCCTGGCTTTCCAGCATTTCTCCCTATGCTCCCCTGCCCGGCATGGATCTGCTCGACCTGATCGTCCATTTTGTCACACAAAACAAGGCACAAAAGGGCAGGATCGGCGTGGAGCTCGGTCATTCCCCCCGCGGCAACACGGGGTATCTCTTTGCGACGGAATACGAATTTTTGAAAAAAGCCCTGCCGGACGCCACGTTTGTCAACGCGGTCAACGTTGTGGATCGGGCCTGCTACATCAAGGAACCGGGCGAAATCAAGCTGCTGCGACAGGCCGCCGCCATCGCGGATTCCGGAATCAAGTGCGTGCGCGACGCCCTGGACGTCGGCATGATGGAAACGGAAATCGCCGGCATCGGCGAAATGGAGCTGAGGCGCCTCGGCAGCGAATACCACTGGGCCGTCACGGGATCGTCGGAGGTGGCCTCCGGATACCGGGCGACATACGCCATGAACGGAACGACGCAGCCCACGCAGAAAATGGTGCAGGAGGGCGAAAACATTATCGTCGATCTGCACCCGCTCTACCAGCTCTATCCCTCGGACCTGGCTCACAATTTCATTTTGGGAAAGCCCTCGTCCGAGCAGAGGAAGCTGGCCGACGCGTATCTCAAGACGGCGGAAACGATCGTCCGCAATTTCAAGGCCGGAAATAAAGTCGGCGATATCAGCAAGACCGTGATGGATACCGTGACCGAACTGGGTTACGCCCCATACACGATTCCCTCGTTCGGCCACGGCCTGGGCGTGTTCGGCCATGAATGGTATCCGGCCATCGTCAATAATGACGAATTCCGTGATGTCGTTCTGGAGGAGAATGTGGTCGAAGTGGCTTTTCTGGCCATGACCGTTCCCGGCGTGTGCGGAATGAGGCTGGAGTGCCCGGTTCTGGTCACGAAGGACGGTGGCGAGATGCTGTGCAAAACGCCGCTTGCGCTGACGGTTCTGGAAGTTTGAGGTCCGCAAAGAGATGACGGAAAAGCCCCGGCCTTTTTACCCGCGAAGGCCGGGGCTTTTGTTTGAAAGAATCCGCTACCGCGGAGACGTTTTCTTTTTTCTGTCCGGAGCCGGACAGGAG
>JAQUVQ010000010.1 GCA_028693285.1 Smithellaceae bacterium | reverse complement strand
TGATCGCGATCATCACTGATAAACTTATGATCAAAATCCGCTTGTCGATTGCGTTTCATTTACCACAGGTCGGAAGGCATTTCAGCTATTATTTCATTGACATCTCGTGATGTTCTTCCTATACTCCTTTCCGCCATTAGTAAAATCTGAACCGATTATTCAACTGCCCTAACTGCTGCCTGCCATGCCGGTATGAGGAAATGAACATGGAAAACATCTTTTTTGAAAAGCCGATCCTCAATTCTCCATATGAATATCCCCGTCATCAGCAACAATGGTCAGTATGGCCGCTGGGCTTTTGCCGAGTTTACGGAAGTCTATCAGATCGAAGCGGACTTTAAGGCGAAAGTCGAAAAAGAATTTGACAACATGGTTGGGAAATATACCCAATAACGACAGGAAAATCGTAAGCTTTTGAGAAGGTTTTTGGCGGGAATCCACAAAAGGCAAGAAATGCGATTAATTGAGTCGGAAACTTTAGAACTGAAGAAATCTACCAGTGAATTGAAGGCGGGAATTGTTTCTCTTGCAGCCATGCTGAACAAGCATCAGCGCGGCGTATTGTGGTTTGGGATTAAGAATGATGGGGCCGTCGTAGGTCAGAATATCTCCGAGGCCAGTTTGAGGGAAGTCTCCCGGACAATCGGCGATCATATCGAACCCAAGATTTATCCTTCCGTTGAAAAAGTGACAATGGATGGCAAGCCTTGCATTCGGGTGCAGGTGGAAGGCAAAGAAACGCCTTATTACGCTTATGGACGGGCTTACAGCCGGGTAGGTGATGAAGACCGGCAGTTAAGCGCCAGAGAACTGGAAAATTTTATTCTGGAAAAAAACCGTGACCGCCTGCGCTGGGACACGGAAATCTGTCCCCAGGCAACACCGGATGATATCAGCAGCGCTAAACTGAAACGTTTTCTTAAATCCTGCGGGCTTAAATACGATACGGTTCAAAATGCACTCACCAAACTCAATCTGATCAAGAAGCACAAATTGCTCAATGCCGCCGTTTTGTGTTTTGCCAAAAAACCAGAGAAATTTTTTCCCAATGCCAAATTGCGCTGCGCCACGTTTGGAACAGCAGACACGACCGTTACGCTGGACATGAAAGACATGACCGGAGATATCTTTACGCTCATCGAGAAGGCCGAAGAGTATATTCTGGAGCATATCAATATCGGTATGCGTGTGGAAGGTCTGTTGCGTGTGGATGTTCCCGAGATTGACCGGGAAGCCTTTCGCGAAGCCATCATCAATGCTTTTTGTCATCGGGATTACCGTGAATACGATTCGGTTAACATTGCTGTCTTTAAGGATCGTCTGGAAATTCGCAATCCCGGCCTGCTTTATGGCGGACTAACCATTTCCGATATACGGGAAAAGATGGTTTCGATGCGGCGCAATGAACTTCTGGCGGAACTCTTCCAGCGTAGCCATCTGATTGAGAAATGGGGCCGCGGCATCAAGCTGATTTTAGCGAAGGAACCGGCGACGGAATTCGAAGAAGTAGGCACAATGCTGTTTGTAGCGCGATTCTGGAGGAAGGAATTGCCAAAAGGTCTTTCTTATAAAGCCGGGGTGACTTCAGAAGAAACGCCGGGGAAAAGTTCGGGGAAAAGTTCGGGGAAAAGTTCGGGGAAAACAATAGATAAAATCCTCGGATTCCTTTCGGGGAAACCGGCAATGACGATACCTGAGCTTGCAGAAGCTTTGGGAATGACTTCACGCGGCGTAGAGAAGCAGATTGCCAAACTGCGCCGGCATGGACGCCTCCGCCGTATTGGTCCGGCTAGGGGCGGGCATTGGGAAGTAATAAAAGAGTGAAGCGTGAAAAGTGAAGAGTGAAAGGTAGAGAAGATGGCAGCAAAGAAAACAAACGGCAAAAAAGTAGAAACGCTGACGCATGATGAAGCGAAGCGGAAGAATATTCCTACTGCCGAGTTTCAATCTGTTTTGCAAAAAGAAGCGCAGGACCCGTTGAAAATAAAATATCCGCGCAATGTGACAGGTCTGGACGATGAAAAGAAAAATCGTAACCGCGACCTGGACCCGCAACTCGGCTGGCGCGGCAAAGACGAACAGGACTGGTCTGATCTGATGGTGAGCGCGCTAATAGCTGATAATGTTGTGTTACGTAATGATATGTGTGTTTAAGCGGAGAATATTATGAGATTTTGGATCGGTGTTACGGATAATAATTGGTATAAATTTCTTGCAGATTTAAGGCCTGATGAAGTTAATTTTTGGCAGCCGAGCGCAATGCCACCATTCACTAATGCACTGATGGGGCTTCCTTTTCTTTTCAAACTCAAGCGACCATATAATCACATTGCTGGCGGCGGTTTTTTTGTTACTTATAGCTCGCTGCCACTGAATTTGGCTTGGGAGGTATTCGGGCCTAAGAATGGTTGTGCTTCGCTTGATGAACTTAGGAATATGATCAGTAAACTTACCTCGGATAAGCGCAGTGACGGTCAAATCGGCTGCACTGTCCTTGCAAATCCTTTTTTCTTTGATGAACCGATGTGGATTCCTGATCTACCTGGCTGGGCTTCAAGTATTGTTCGTGGAAAAATGTATGACACAAAAGGCAGCGAAGGAATGTCAATATGGAACGATGTGCAAGCTCGTTTACGATTGCACCAACCTGAAAATATTCAAACAGATCGATCGCCTATTGTTGCTGACCAAGTTGAGAAATACGGTTCACCTGTTATGGTGCGTCCAAGGCTGGGGCAATCGTCTTTTAGGGTTTTAGTCACAGATGCATATCAACGACGCTGTGCTATAACAGGTGAGCGTACTTTATTGGCCTTAGAAGCGGCACACATTATTCCCTATTCCGAAGAAGGGTTACATGATGTGCGAAACGGGCTTTTGCTTAGGGCAGATTTCCATAGACTTTTTGATGCCGGTTTGGTTAGTGTTTCACCTGACCTTCGGATAAAAATTAGTAGAAGAATCAAAGAAGAATGGTTTAACGGACAAGTGTATTATCGACTGGATAATCATCCATTATCTGTTTTACCTGCACATCCTTCGATGCGGCCAGATCCTGATTGTTTAGATTGGCACTATCGGAATAAATTTCAAGCGTAGTCAGAGGAATTTATGATTTCAGACAATTTATTGAATGAATTGGTCGCGTTCAGGCATGAAAGAGACTGGGAACAATTTCATACAACTCGTAATCTTGCATCGGCATTGTGTGTCGAATCTGCTGAACTTTTGGATATATTTAGATGGACAAATGATGCAGAAATAGAATCTATTGCTGAGCAACGACGTCGTGATATTGAAAGTGAAGTTGCTGATGTTGCGATACTATTAATGTATCTGTGTCATGACCTGAACATCTCTTTAGAAAATGCAGTGAAAAGGAAGCTTGAAATAAACCGAGAGAAGTATCCTGTTGAAAAGGTAAAAGGTATATCTACAAAATATAATAACCTGGACTAATGTCATCTGATAAAGCGCAGGATTTCAGCTCCAGTTTTTCTAATTTCTACCCTTGAGAACGGCTTGACGTGTCTCAATCTATCCGGTAGTCACAAAGGCCAAAGTCGTGTATGATGCCGCGCATGAAAAGAGGAAGCGGCATACTGCTGGCGATTTCTTCGCTGCCCGGACGGTTCGGCATCGGAACGCTGGGAGAAGGCGCACGCAAATTTGTGGATTGGCTCGAGCAAAGCGGACAGGCCTACTGGCAGATTCTGCCTATCTCACCGACGGGTTTCGGCGATTCTCCGTATCAGGCGTTCAGCGCCTTTGCGGGCAATCAGTATTTTATCGATTTGGAGGATCTGCATCGAGAAGGCCTGCTGCCCCCCGAGGCGCTGGACCTTTGTGAAAGTCTTTTTGCGGGCGCTCCGGATTCCGTGGATTATTACGCGCAATACTTAGGCAGGCCGCAGGCGCTCCAACTGGCTTTTCGCCACGGCGCCGGACGGTTGGCCGCCGGGCTGGAAGCTTTTCGAAAGCGCCACCAAAGCTGGCTTCGCGATTACGCGCTGTATATGGCGCTTAAGGGCGAATATGAAATGAAGCCTTTCGATCAATGGCCCGACGCGCTTTCCCTGCGGGACCCAGCCGCCCTGAAGGACGCCGCGGCCCGCCTCAAAGAGCAGATCGATTATCACATCTTTGTTCAATACATTTTCTACCGCCAGTGGGACGCGCTGCGGAAATACGCCGGGAACAAGGGGATCCGCATTATCGGGGATATGCCGATCT
Source organism: Smithellaceae bacterium (assembly GCA_028693285.1). Taxonomy (GTDB): domain Bacteria; phylum Desulfobacterota; class Syntrophia; order Syntrophales; family Smithellaceae; genus UBA8904. The sequence continues at coordinate 52,122 of JAQUVQ010000010.1, read as the reverse complement.
ACATGGCGCCGGACAGCGCGGATGCCTGGGTCGGCCGCGACATTCTGGATCGCGAGGGGCGCGTCGCGGGCTGCCCGCCGGACTACTTTTCGGCAACGGGGCAGCTCTGGGGAAATCCGCTCTACGACTGGGAGAAGCTGAAGGAAACGGGTTACGAATGGTGGATGCGAAGGATCACCCATCAACTGTCTTTGTATGATGATCTGCGCATCGATCATTTCCGCGGCTTTGAAGCCTACTGGGCGATTCCCGCCGGCGCGAAGACCGCCGAATCGGGTCAGTGGCTTCCCGGTCCGGGCTTCGACTTTTTCCGCCGCCTGAAAAAAGTGATCGGCAATCCGCCCCTGATTGCCGAGGATCTCGGGTATCTGACGCCCGAGGTTTTCGAGCTGCTTCATGCAACCGGCTTTCCCGGTTTGAAAGTGCTTCATTTCGCCTTTCCGCCGGACGGTGAAAGCATTTACCTGCCGCACCGGTATGAGAAAAACTGCGTGGTTTACACGGGCACGCATGACAACGACACGACACTCGGCTGGTATCAAAGCCTTGGCGAAGACGAACGAAATTTTCTGGATGCTTACTTGGGCGGCGTCAACGAAGAGCGCATTCACTGGAAGTTGATTCGCCTGGCCATGAGTTCCGTGGCTGATGTGTGCATTTTTCCGATGCAGGATGTGCTGGGACTTCCTTCCTCGGCGCGCATGAACCGGCCGCAGACGTCACAGGGGAACTGGCGGTGGCGTGTGACGGAGGACAGTCTGGACGGTGAGCTTGCGCAAAAACTGGCCGGTCTGACAAAACTGTTCGGCAGGCGACGGTGAAGTCATGATCAAAAACGATATTCCACAGGACGAGATTTACCTTTTCAATATCGGGGAGGCGCAGCAGGCCTACGCCACTTTCGGCTGCCACCGCGTGAATGAATCCGGTCTGCACCGCTTTCTGGTCTGGGCGCCCAATGCGCGGGAGGTCAGTGTGGTCGGGGACTTCAACGGCTGGGACGCTTCCCGCAACCGGATGGAGCGCCTTGATTCGGGTGTGTTTGCGGCGTTCGTGCCGGGCCTTCGCGATGGGGACTGCTACAAGTATGCAATCCACGGCTGCGACGGAAAAACGGTGCTCAAGGCGGATCCCTTTGCCTTTCATGCCGAGGTGCGTCCCGCGACCGCCTCAAAGGTCTGGAGCCTCGGCAAATACGACTGGCACGACGCGGAATATTTGAAGCGTCGACAGGGACAGAACCTTCTGAACAGGCCCGTTTCCATTTACGAAATGCACATCGGTTCATGGCGAAAGCCGGAGGATTGGCGATTCGCGGATTTCCGTCGCGTGGCCGATGAACTTTCCGATTATCTGGTCGAGATGGGTTTCACACACGTAGAGATTATGCCCGTCACCGAATATCCACTGGACGATTCCTGGGGGTACCAAGTAACGGGATTTTACGCGATCACCGGCCGTTACGGGACGCCGCAGGACTTTATGTATTTCGTCGATGTTATGCACGCCAAAGGCATCGGCGTGATCATGGACTGGGTGCCCGCTCATTTTCCCCGCGACGAACACGGGCTGGCGCGCTTTGACGGCACCTGCCTCTACGAGCATCAGAATCCGATGCAATCCGATCACCCGCAGTGGGGCACGCTGATTTTCAACTACGCCCGTCCCGAGGTGGCAAGCTTTCTGGTTTCGAGCGCGATGTTGTTCTTTGACGTGTACCACATCGACGGGATTCGGGTGGACGCGGTCACGTCGATGCTCTATCTGGACTACGCCCGCAATCCGGGCGAATTTGTTCCCAACGAGGACGGGGGCAATATCGACCGCTCCGCGGCGGCTTTTCTGCAAAAGCTCAATTCCGTGATTCTGACGCGGTACCCCGGCGTCATGACTGTCGCGGAGGAATCGACGGCCTACCCGATGATCACCAAGCCGCCCTACGACGGAGGGTTGGGCTTTTTGTTCAAGTGGAACATGGGCTTCATGCACGATACCCTTGACTACATGTCCATGGATCCGTTCTTCCGCCGGCACCATCACAACAAGCTGACCTTTTCCATGCATTACGCGTTTACGGAGAACTTCATTCTGCCGTATTCCCACGACGAGGTGGTTCACGGCAAAAAATCCCTGCTGGGCAAAATGTACGGCGCCTACGACGAGAAATTCGCATCGCTGCGCCTGCTGCTGGGATTCATGTACGCGCACCCCGGAAAAAAACTGCTCTTCATGGGCGGCGAGTTCGGGCAATTTATCGAGTGGGATTACCGGAAGGAACTCGACTGGTTTCTGCTGGGTTATGAAAGCCATGACCGGATGCGCCGCTACGTACAGGCGCTGAACGAGTTTTACACCCGCACCCCGGCGTTATACGAAATCGAGGACGGGTGGGACGGATTTGCCTGGCTCAATGTGAACAATGCAAAGCAGAGCGCCGTGAGTTTTCTGAGGCGTGGCGCGCGCCCCGAAGAGGTCTGCGTGTGCGCTTTCAACTTTACGCCGGTGCCGGTGGAGCGGTTTGTAATCGGGTTGCCGTCCAAAGGAGCGCTGCGGGAAGTCTTCAGCAGCAACGAGGCGAGGTTTGGAGGAAGCGGGCACGGCGCGGCAAGGGTCATTCAAGCCGTCCATAAAGAATTTGAAGGACATCCGTATCGTGCGGCCGTTGATCTGCCGCCGCTTGCGGCCGTCTATTTTGAATTGGATTCAAATAAAAAGGGTTTGGAATGAACAGAGCATTGCAGGAAATTCCGGCTGAAAAAAAGATGAAGACCCAGCCTTCGGTTCTGATGATCGGGGCGGAATGCGCGCCGTTTGCCAAAACGGGGGGGCTGGCGGATGTCATCGGGACGCTGACGAGGGAGCTGAAAACGCTGGAATTCGATGTTCGGCTGATGCTGCCGTTTCATCGCATCATCAAGGACCGGTACCGGGACCGCGTGCGCCACCTGGTCAGCTTCAGCGTGGACATCGGCGGGCGAGCCCAGTATGTGGGAGTCGAGCAGTTCGACTGGGAGGGCATCCCCGTTTACTTCATCGACAACGAGCATTACTTCGGACACGCCATTTACTGCGGCGGCGATTTCGAGGGCGAACAGTACGCATATGTTTCGCGGGCGGCGATCGAGGCGCTCCCGCTGATCGGCTTTTCGCCCCGGATTCTGCACGTCAACGACTGGCACACGGCCATGATTCCCATGCTGCTGAAAACCCAGTACGACCGCCTGCAACAGGGACGATGCCGTACCGTTCTCTCCATTCACAACCTCGGCTATCAGGGGCGCTTCCATTTCGGCTTCGTTTCCCATCTGCTGGGCATCGAGAGCCGCTATTATCATCCGGACAATATCGAATATCACGGAGACGCGAATTTTTTAAAGGGCGGCATCGTTTACGCGGACAAGCTGGTTACGGTCAGTCCGACTTACGCCCGGGAGATCCTGACGGCCTATTACGGCGAGGGGCTGGAGGGCATTCTGGCCACTCGGGCGGAGGACCTGACCGGCATTCTCAACGGGATTGACACCAACGCCTTCAATCCGGCGGCGGACCCGTTCATCCCCTATCCGTATGACGCCTCGTCTCTTTCCGCAAAGCAGAAAAACAAGGAGGCCCTCATAGCCGAGCTCGGCCTCAACCTTCCTTTCGACGCCCCCATCATCGGCATGGTAACAAGGCTGACGAAGCAGAAGGGAATTGACCTGGTCCAGCGGGTCTTCGACGAAATCATCGCGGCGGGGGCAGGTTTCGCGCTGATCGGGACGGGCGATCACGCCTATGAGCACTTTTTCCGCGGGGCCGCGCACCGGACGGGCGGCAGGGCCGTCGGCGTGACGCAGTTCAATGATCCGCTGGCGCGCCGCATCTACGCGGGATGCGATTTTTTCCTGATGCCCTCGCAGTTTGAACCCTGCGGCCTTTCGCAGATGATCGCGCTGCGCTACGGGACGCTGCCGATTGTCCGGGCGACGGGCGGGCTTCGGGACACGGTTTTTCCCTACAATGAATACACGGACGAAGGCAACGGCTTCACTTTTGAAAACTACAATGCGCACGACATGCTTCATACGATTCGCTACGCACTTGGGGTCTATGAGAACAAGGAGCGTCTGGACTCGCTTCGCCTGCGGGCGATGGGCCAGGACTTGAGTTTTCAAAAAAGCGCGCTTGCTTACGCGAAGTTATATGCGGATGCGGCCGGAAAATGAGCCGCGGATTTTCCATTGACAGGCGCCGGGGCGTAAAATAAAAGAATTCCCCATTCCGGAGGAAGCGGGCCATGCTTCCGATTCAATGATTAAAGGCGAACAGGTGAAAAACAGGATTGCGAAAATAAAAGGAATTATTGAGGGGAAACTGAAACGGCACTACGGCCGCACGCTGGAGAACGCCTCGGACGAGGACATGTTTCAGGTCACGGCGATGAGCGTCCGCGACATCATGCTGGAGCGGGGGGTCCTGGCCAACGAAACGGTTGAAAAGAAAGGGCAGAAAACGCTCTGCTATCTTTCGGCGGAGTTTTTAATGGGTAGAGCCCTGGTGAACAATCTCATCAATCTCGGCCTGCTTACGGAGTACCGGGCCGTTATGGCTGAAATCGGCTACCCCTTTGAAAAGCTCGAAGAGCAGGAAATGGAAGCGGCGCTGGGCAACGGGGGCTTGGGGAGGCTCGCGGCCTGCTTTCTGGATTCTCTTTCCACGCTGAATCTTCCGGTGACCGGCTACGGCATCCGCTACGAATACGGCATGTTCCGCCAGCGCATCGTGGAGGGGCGGCAGACGGAAGTTCCGGACGACTGGACGGCAAAGGGCGACATCTGGGAAATCGAACGCCGCGAGGAACAGGTGGAGGTCCACTTTGACGGCACGGTGGAAGAGGTGTGGACTGACAGCGGAATGACCTGCGAGCACAGGGATTTTCAGACCGTACTCGCCGTGCCCCATGACATGCCGGTCATCGGCTATGAAAGCCACACGCCTGCGACGCTCCGGCTCTGGCGGGCGGAATGTCCGTCCGGATTTGATCTTCACTCCTTCAACAAGGGCGATTTTGTCTGCATGGTGCGCCAGAAAGAGCTGGCCGAGTCGATTTCCAAGGTGCTGTATCCCCAGGACAACCACATGACCGGGCGCATGCTGCGCCTGCGGCAGTATTATTTTCTGGCTTCCGCCACGATGCAGTGCATCGTCCGCGAACACAAAAAGCGCTTTGGCGACGTGCACACGCTGCCCGACAAAATCGTCATTCAGATCAATGATTTGCATCCGGCGCTGGCCATTCCCGAGCTGATTCGCATTCTGATCGACGAAGAGGGGTTGGGATGGGACGACGCCAACGTCATTGCCGGCCGCGTGTTCAACTACACCAATCACACCGTCATGCAGGAGGCTCTGGCCGCCTGGCCCGAGCATGTTTTTCAGTCGATGCTGCCGCGCGTTTACGCGATTGTCGCCGAAATATCCGAACGCTTCAGCCGGCAGCTCTGGAAAGTCTTTTCACAGGACCGCGATAAAATCAGCCGTCTGGCCATTATCGCGTATGACGAAGTCCGCATGGCCAATCTCTGCTTGGCGGTCTGCCGCAAGGTTAACGGCGTCTCGCAGCTTCACGGCCGGATTCTGAAGACGCGGACCTTTCGGGATTTCTATGTGATGTTTCCGGGGAAATTCACCGCCGTCACCAACGGCATCACCCAGCGGCGCTGGCTGGCCGCGGCGAACCCCGCCCTTTGCGCGTTGATTGCCGACCATATCGGCGATAAATTTCTACGGGACTACAACGAGCTGGAGCGGCTCAGGCCGCTGGCCGACAAGCCGCGGTTTCTGGCCGATTTCGCGGAAGTCAAGCGCGGCAACAAGCGGCGTCTGGCCGAACAGGTGGCCAAACAGCAGGGCATTGTCCTTGATCCCGACTCGGTCTTTGACGTGCAGGCCAAAAGGCTGCATGAATACAAGCGCCAGCTGTTGAAAGTGCTGCACATTCTTCATCTGTACAATTGCTTTACCTCCGACGCGGGGTATGCGCTGCCCCGGCCGGTGACGTTTCTGTTTGCCGCCAAGGCTTCGCCGGCCTACTGGCGGGCCAAGAGCATCATCCGGCTCATCAATGCCGCGGCTGCTCTGGTGGAGTCGCATCCGCGCACGCGGGACAACATTCGTGTCGCTTTCCTGGAAAATTACAACGTCTCGCTGGCCGAACGCCTGATTCCCGCGGCGGACATCAGTGAACAGATATCCACGGCGGGGTATGAAGCCTCCGGCACGGGCAATATGAAATTCATGCTCAACGGCGCGGTGACGCTCGGAACCATGGACGGCGCGAATGTGGAAATCTTTGAAAGGGTGGGGCGGGACAACATCTTCATTTTTGGCGCAAGCGCAGGCGAGATTGACCGAATGGAAATCGACAACAGCTATCGCCCGAAGGATCTCTTTGACCACAACGAGGACATTCGGGCGGCCGTTTCCCGTTTGGTGGACGGAACGCTGCCGGGCGTCGCGCCCGACCAGTTTCAGGATATTTACCAGTCCCTGCTCACCGGCGATTACGACCGCGCCGACCGTTACTTTCTGCTCTACGATTTTGACCCTTACCGCGCCGCGTTTGAAAATGTGCTTGCCGCTTACACGGATGAGCCGGCCTGGACGAAAAGGGCCGTGCTCAACACAGCCGGCGCGGGATTTTTCAGCGCGGACCGGACCATCGACGAATACAACCGTCAGATCTGGGGGCTTCGGCCCATCTGATGTGCGCAATCTGAAGCGCGCAAAAGGACGGCAGCGATGCTGATCAACTACAAAAAAGAAATGATGCATGATTCGACGATGCCGGAATACCGCGATCCTGCAGGGGCCGTCGTCACGGGCACGCCGGTGGTTCTGCGCTTTCGGACAAAGCTGGAAAATGTGGAAAGCGTCTATCTGTGCCTGATCGGAGACGGCTTTCACGAAGATCATCAGATGCGGCTTGCGGGCGATGCCTGGCAGACGGAAATCACAGCGCCTTCGATTCCCGATGTGTACTGGTATTATTTCATGGTGCGCGTGGGGGGAAGACTCAGCTATTACGGCGCTGCATCGGGACGAACCTGCGGCATCGGCGCCGTTTACAGCGCGCCGCCGCCCGCATACCAGCTGACCGTTTACGATGCCGCTTTTGAGGTTCCCGGTTGGTTTCAGAAAAGCGTAATGTATCAGATTTTTCCAGATCGTTTTCACTTCGGAGGAGACTCGACGGTAAAAAAGGGCATTGCGCATCATCGTTCCAAGGGCCGCAGCGTCTATTTACACGACACGTGGGACGAACCGCCGCTCTATGCTCCGCTGCCGGGGGAGACGGCCTATAACCCCTGTGATTACTTTGGCGGTACGCTGAGCGGCATCGAGGCGTCGTTGGACTATCTGCAAAGCCTGGGCGTGACGGTGTTGTATTTGAATCCGATCTTTGAGGCGGCCTCCAACCACCGGTACAATACCGCCGACTATTTCCGCATCGATCCGGTGCTGGGCACCGAGGAGGATTTCCGCTCCCTGTGCCGTGCGGCCGAAGAACGCGGAATGCGCATTCTTCTGGACGGCGTGTTTTCCCATACCGGCTCCGACAGCATCTATTTTAACCGGGAAAAAGCGTATGACAGTCCGGGCGCCGCCAACAGCAAGGATTCTCCCTATTACACGTGGTACACGTTTGAGCATTATCCCGATCAATACCGCTGCTGGTGGGGGTTTACGTCGTTGCCCGAAATCAACAAGCAGGATTCAGGCTGGCGGCGATACGTCATCACCGGCTCCGACAGCGTCGTGAAGCACTGGCTTCAGGCGGGCGCGGCAGGCTACCGTCTCGATGTGGCCGATGAGCTGCCCGACGACGTCCTGGCGAAGATTTACGCCGCCGCAAAACAGACCCGGCCGGAGACGGTCGTGATCGGAGAGGTTTGGGAAGATGCGACCACGAAGCACAGCTATGGCGTAAAAAGGCGCTACGCCTTGGGAGGCATTCTGGACTCCGTCACGAATTATCCGCTGCGCAGCGCCCTGATCGCTTTTCTGAAGGGACAGTCCGACGCTTTTGACCTGAAGCATTTTCTGGTGGGTCAGGCGGCCAATTATCCCGCTCCCCTTTACTACGCCCTGACCAATCTGCTTTCCTCCCACGACGTGGAGCGCGTGCGCACAGCGCTCAGCGCGCGCATCGATCCTCATCAGCTGACCCGGGAGCAGCAGGCTTCCTTTGTCGTCAGCGACAGCCAGAACAAAAAAGGCGCGAGGCGCCAGCGGCTGGCCGCGGTGCTGCAGTTCTGCCTCCCCGGCGTTCCCTGCGTCTATTACGGAGACGAAAAAGGAATGACAGGATTTCTCGATCCTTTCAACCGCGCGCCTTTTACCCGGAAAGCGCCGTACGACCTGACGGAAGAATACCGGCGGCTGGCCGGGCTCCGCGCTTCGGCAGACGCGCTGCGAACGGGCCGCGTGGTGTACTTCGCCCCCGACGCCGACTGCCTCGGCGTTTTGCGCTACATTACCGGCGGAAAAGACGCTCTGGGCCGGCCGGCCGAGGATGGCGTCTATTTCATGGCGGTCAACCGTTCGGACGCGAGGCGGCTGGTGGTCTTTGATTTTTCGGGAAAGCATTCGCTTCTTTGCGAAGCGGATCAGCGAAGCCTTCGCCCTCTGTTCAACGGCACGTTCACCTGCCGGTTGACGCAAAAGTCCTTCACTTTCATCGACGCGCTTTTGGAAATTTCGCTGGATCCCCTCGGGGCCTTGTGGCTGAAGATCGCCTGAAGGGTGCACAGAGCCTGGAGATGGAACCAATCAAAAAGGGAGAGGTATTATGACGTACCGGGAAACCTATTTGCGCTGGAAAGAATGCGTTGCGGAACCGGACCTGCTGGCCGAACTGGAGGCCATTCAGAACGATGACGCACAGATTCAGGACCGTTTCCTGAGGGACCTGCCGTTTGGAACGGCGGGACTGCGCGGCGTTATCGGCGCGGGCATTGCCCGAATGAACCGCTATGTCGTCGGCCGGGCGACGCAGGGACTGGCGGATTATCTATTGAGCACCACCGGTGCCGGGGCGTCCGCGGTTATCGCGTATGATTCCCGAAAATTTTCTTTTGAATTTGCCCGGGAAACCGCCTGCGTGCTCGCGGCCAACGGCATTACGGTTTATCTGTTCAAGCAGTTGACGAGCGTTCCGGAGCTGTCCTTTGCCGTGCGCCACCTGAAAGCAAGCGGCGGCGTCGTGATCACGGCAAGCCATAATCCCGGACAGTACAACGGCTACAAGGTTTATGCCGCCTACGGCGGCCAGCTGGGTCCGGAGGCGAGCCTCGCGGTGATGGACCGCATTCAAAAGCTGGATCCCTTCACGGATGTGAAAAGGATCCCCTATGCTGAAGGGGTGGAAAAAAAGCGGATTCTCGAAACAGGCGGGGAAATCGATCGGATCTATTATGAACAGATGGTCCGGTTGTGCGGAGCGGAAAACGCCGAAGAGCTGAAAGTGGTGTATACGCCGCTGCACGGATCGGGTCTGCGCACGGTTGAAAATGTGTTTCCGATGGCGGGGATTCGCAACCTGTTTGTCGTCCCCGAGCAGCGAATGCCGGACGGTTCGTTCCCGACGGTCGCGTCTCCTAATCCCGAAGATCCGAAAGCGATGCAGATGGCCATCGCCCTGGCCGGAAAGATAGAGGCGGATCTGGCCATCGGAACGGATCCGGACGCGGACCGGATGGGCGCCGCCGTCCGACGGCCGGACGGCACGTACACGATGCTGACGGGCAACCAGATCGGCTGCCTGCTGATTCATTATCTTCTGGAAAAGCGCCGACTGTCGGAAGAGCTTCGTGCCTCCGACTACATCGTCAAGTCGTTTGTCTCGACCGGCATGGCGGACGCGATCGCCGCTCATTATGGAATTCGCTGCCACACCGTGCTGACGGGATTTCGCTTCATCTCCGAACTCATCGTGCAAAAGGAACCGACGGGTGCGGAGTTTATTTTCGGGTTTGAAGAGAGCTTCGGATTTCTCGCCGGCACCTTTGCACTGGACAAGGACGGGGCGCTCGCCGCGCTGCTCTTGTGCAAGGCGGCCCAGTTCTTCCGGGCCCGAGGCCGGAGTCTGCCGGACGCGCTGGAAGCGCTTTACCGGGAGCACGGCTATTACCTGGAAAGCGTGAAGAACATCGCTTTTGAAGGACTGGACGGCATGGAGAAAATGAAAGGCATCATGGAGCGGCTGAGGGCCAAACCCATTGCCGCGATCGGCGGCCTGCCCGTCCGGTGCACGGAGGACTACCTTTCCCTTACCCGAACCGGTCCGGACGGCATCGTGTCTGCGCTGGAGTCGCCGTCAACGGACGCGCTCCGGCTCTTGCTGGATTCCGATGCGTGGCTCTGTATCCGACCGTCCGGGACGGAGCCGAAGATCAAGATCTACTACGCGGTTTCGGCTGCATCGCGCCAGACGGCGGAAAATCAGCTTCAGGACATTGCCGAAGACTTTGAACAGCTTTTGTAAAATTCGAATTCGGGCGGAGCATGTGGACGCACCCGCCGCAAATCAGTAAATGGCGATGACACCGAACATGAGGTTCTGCCCCATCATTTCCGGCGTCACCAGCACGATCCCATCATCACTGATATGGAAGCGCCGGGCATCTTCGGCCGGATCTTCACCGATGACGGTGTCGTCGGGAATGCGGGTTCCCTTGTCGATGATGGCGCGGGTGATGCGGCAGTTTTTCCCGATATCGACCATGGGAAGAACAACGCTGTCCTTCACGAGGCTCCCCGTTTCGATGCGGGTCGCGTAAAAGATGACCGAGCGCTTGACGCGGGCGCCGGCGATGATGCAGCCGCCGCTGACCAGCGAGTTGATGGCTTCGCCGCGCCGTCCTTCGTCGTCAAAGATGAACTTCGCGGGCGGATGCTGCGTCTGGTAGGTCCAGATCGGCCACTTCTGATTATACAGGTTCAGCTCAGGCTCGACGGCGCAAAGCTCCATATTGGCCTTCCAGTAGGCATCTACGGTCCCCACGTCACGCCAGTAGGCCATCTTGCCCTGCTCGTCGCGGTAGGGATACGCCATGGCCACGCTGTTGTGGATGGCGCGGGGAATTATGCTTCTTCCGAAATCATGGGCGGAGTTTTCATCCCTGGCGTCTTCGATCAGGGAATCGTACAAAAAGCGTGTGGAGAAGACGTAAATCCCCATGGAGGCCAGGGCGAGATCCGGTTTGCCGGGCATGGCCTCCGGATCGGCCGGTTTCTCGGTGAAGCGGGAGATGCGCATGCTTTCATCGACCGACATGACGCCGAAATCGCACGCCTCCATGCGCGGCACCTCGATGCAGGCCACCGTCATATCGGCTTTTGAATTGACGTGCTGCATCAGCATCTTGGAGTAATCCATCGTGTAGATATGATCGCCGCCCAGCACCAGCACGTATTCGGGCGCATGGCGGTGAATGATGTCGATATTCTGGTAAAGCGCGTCGGCCGTTCCGCGATACCATTCCTTGCTCATGCGCTGCTGGGCGGGAATGATCTCCACGAACTCGCCGATCTCGGCGCGCATGAAGCTCCAGGCCTGCTGCAAATGGCGGATCAGCGAGTGCGCCTTATACTGGGTCAGAACGCCGATGCGGCGCAAGCCGGAGTTGACGCAGTTCGACAGGGGAAAATCGATCATGCGGTATTTGCCGCCGAAAGGAACCGCCGGTTTGGCGCGCCATTTGGTCAGTTCGCCCAGGCGGGATCCCTCGCCGCCCGCCAGGATCAGCACCAGCGTTTGCCGGGTGACCTCAGTGGCAATCTTGGTTTTCACATAGCCGTAGTAATTCTGCCCGTCCGCTTGTTCTTGATTTGCGTCCATGACGTTTCAACCCCGGTTATTAAGTGGTTTCCATCAGGATCAGTACAACGCTACAGATGATATTTTTCTTTGATCGCTTTTTCGGCTTCAAACCAGTCGGATATTTCGTCGCCGGCAACGCCGGAGCGGAGCCTGTCCTGGTAAAGCTCGTAAGCTTTTTGCTGGACCTCTTCCAGAAATTCTTTCAGGTCAGGCTTTGCCGCCCTTTTTGCCGCAGGCGATGCTTTTTTGACCGCGCGTTTTTTGGTGGTTTCTTTTTTGACCGTCATGATCGCCTCCTCGGTTGATGTTTTCAGACGCTGTTTCAATAGCACTTTTGCCGGCCGGCCGTCAATGCCTGTATTTTACTTGAAATGAAGCATTATTCTGTGTATGAAAGCCCCATTGATGAACAAATGATGTTTTCGAAATCACTCACGATAAGGCGGGAAATTCTTGAATACTGAGTCCAGCAATCCAACATCAAAGGCGACCCAAAAAAAGCTTTTTGGCGAGGGCGAATTTTCATCTCTGGCCGAGGCCATTTTATCCAGCGCCGGCGTCGGAATTTACATCGTTCAAAACGGCACGTTTGTCTACGTCAGCCCACTGTACCAAAAGTTGACCGGTTATTCCGAAAAGGAACTGATCGGCACCCGTTCTCTGGGTTACATTCACCCGGAGGATCGGGCGGCCGTCAGGGAAAAAGCGATCCGAAGCCTCAAAACGAAAAGCCTTAAACCCTATGAGTACCGGTTCGTCAAGAAGCACCAGGAGATCATGTGGGCTCTGGAGACCATCACGCCCATCTCGTACGAAGGGCAAAGGGCGACGCTGGGGAGCTTCATGGACATCTCCCACCGCAAGAAGGTGGAAACGGCGCTTCAGAAAAGCGAAGAAAATTACCGTCTGCTTTTTGAAAGTGCGGGGCAGGGAATCCTGATTGCCAAAGACGAGACCATTCAGTTTGCCAATGCCGCCCTCGCCGATATTGTCGGATACCCTAAAAAAGTCATCACCACCCGCCCGTTTATATCTTTTATCCATCCCGATGATCGTAAGATCGTTCTGAACCGGCACAAAATGAGATTGAAGGGGGAAATCCCGGAAAACGATTATCAGTTTCGGGCCGTTACCTCGAATGGGACGGTCAAGTGGCTGCAAATCAACGCCAGGATCATTACCTGGGACGGCGTGCCTGCCTCCCTGAGCTTCATCACGGACATCACCGACCGAAGACAGGCTCAGGAAGAGCTTCGCGCAAGCGAAGAAAAATACCGCACCATCTTTGAAAACGCCCAGGAGGGGATCTACCAGACTACATGTGAAGGGAAATTCATCATGGCCAATCAGGCCATGGCGAGGATCCTGGGATACGACGCGCCGGAAGAACTGCTTGATGCACAGTCCGACCTTGCCCGGCGGATTTACGTCAATCCCGAAGATCGGACAAAAGTCATTGAACAGGTCCAGAGGGAAGGGGTCGTCCGGGGGCAGGAAATTCAGTTTTACCGAAGGGACGGACGGAAAATCTGGATATCCCGCACCATGAGAATCGTCCGCGATGATCAAAACAATGAGCCCTACCTGGAAGGCATCGTAGAAGACATCACTGAAAAAAAGGAAAGCGTGGACCGTCTGCGCAAAGCCCTGGGCGGAACCGTTCAGGCCATTGCCTCCGTCGTCGAAACCAAAGATCCGTATACCGCCGGACACCAGAGAAGGGTGGCCGACCTGGCCCGGGCCATGGGCACGGAAATGCACCTGAGTTCGGATCAGATCGAGGGACTGAGAATGGCCGGCATCATCCACGACATCGGCAAGATTTCCGTCCCGGCCGAGATTCTGAGTACGCCCCGGCGTCTGACCGCCATTGAATTCAGCCTAATCAAGATGCATGCCCAGTCCGGCTTTGACATCCTGAAGGACGTGGATTTTCCCTGGCCCATCGCCAGAATGGTTCTGGAACACCATGAGCGGATGGACGGGTCCGGATATCCGAATGGTTTGACCGGGAACGACATTCTTCTGGAGTCGAGAGTTCTGGCCGTGGCCGATGTGGTGGAAGCCATGGCGACGCACCGTCCCTACCGGCCCGCCCTGGGGCTGGAAGCCGCGCTGGAGGAAATCAACTCAAAGAAGGGGATTCTCTACGATCCGCAAGTGGTATCTGTCTGCCAGAGGCTTTTCCAGGATAAGAATTTTGTCATCAAAGCATGAATCAGGGAATGCCCATCATTAAAGTAAAAACTGATTGATTAATCTTAATAATTTGAAATAACAAAACAATCGTCAAGATAACTTTTCAGTCAAAAAAACTTTCTTGTCGAGAAAAATCACGATCCACCAACTTGCCCCTTGTGGAATTGCTTGTTTGCAACCCTGTTGAGCAGTTGTTGATAAGTCTGTGGAAATACTTGAGGCGCTGTTAATGTTTTCAACAGAAAATGCCGATGATTCTTCAGCTATTTTGCGAAATATTTTTGACGTTTTATGCTTTTTGCTAAGCCTTCGGCGTAAAATTTACGATCTGCCGGATTCGGAATGAGCAGATGTCAGGATTCTAGCGCTTTTCCACAACTTCGGTGATCGCCAGTGTGGCAATATCCATGAATTTGTTGAAATTTTGACTATCAGGCACGATCATGTCCATGACGCGGCCGAATGAGTTTTCAATCAGTATCTCCCTGTCGTTTTCCCTGTGCCGAATTCCAAAGCGAATGCCGGAACGATCTTCCACGGAAAGCTTGTTGATCAAATTTTTTGTTGCCCAGATCGCGCCGAACCGGGCAAAATCGGATAACCGTCCGGCAAAATTGACGGTGTCTCCCAGAGCGGTAAATTCAATATTGGGGGATGAAGGAATAGTGCCGAAGTATTCCTGACCCTCATTAATGCCGATATTGAGGCACAATTCATTGAACCAGCCTTTGCGCATTTTCCAGTCCATGCTTAATTTTTTCATGTTTTCGCGTATTTCCAGCGCACAGGCAATTGCGTTCATCATGTATTGATTGTCCCGCTCCTTGAGAAAATAATAAAGCAGCCCATCGCCCGTATGCTTGCCGTAGGTGCCGTAGTACCGCTTGAATGTGCCTTCCACGCAGGCCCATACCTGGTTGATGAGTTCAAAATATTCCTCCGGAGGCAATTCGGCGCAAATGCGCACCGAGTTCTGCAGGTCGGCCACGAGCACGCAAAAGGAAACCAGCGTGGGCATTCGCTGTTTGAGGAGGTCATTAATCACACTGGATCGGGAGGCAAACAAATCAGCGATTCCCTGATTCTGACAGGCTTTCGGCGCGTGAATAAAGAGTGTTCCTTCGCGAAAAACCATATAATAGACATCATTGGCAATCGGCGTTCCTTTTTGCCCGGATAGCTTCAGGGGGATTTTGTTGACGGCCTGCCGGGGCGGGGACTCGATGCAATTATATCTTTTTTCAAGATTTTCTCTTTCCCTGGGCGACATGCCGTCATACAAATGCTGCAGTTCGGGTTTGACGGCTTTGCCCTTTACAAAACTGAGATGAAAGTCGATGAGCGCGCTTCGGGCCTGTTGGTTTTCATGTCGGCTGCGCAAGAGGAGCTGAAAGATGTTTCTTGACGTCGGCTCTTTGATGGTGTGAATTTCTTCCTGAAAAATGGAACTCTCCGCATCCTTGTTAATCCAGTCAATCTCGTAATTATTATTCAGCAGGTAAGCAGGGAAGGTGATATCGTTGATGGTCACCTTGAATGGCTGGCCGGCGTCCCCGGAGATCGCTTGAGAAAGAAAGTGTCCCCGGAGAGGGGCTTCTGATTCATCCCGGGCCCCTTTGCTTTGGGTTTCTTCCTGCATATTCATGACTCCTGAATCAATAGCCGGGGTTAAGCGAGATTGTTTCAACCTCTCCGTGATGGCGTCCATGGAGAAACCCTGCTTTTTTAATTCTTTGATCTGTATAATTGTATCAATCACGGAGTCAGGAAAATAGCCGAGCATTCGGGCGCGGGCATCTGTTGTTTCCGGCCTTTTGACGGCAGGACGGGGCAGAAGGTTCATCTTAATGTAGTTGTTAAGCGTTGCCCTGGAAATTCCTGTTTTATTGATGACCTCCAGGCTGCTAATCCATTGATTCCTTATCGGTGCGTCATCATTCATTTTGACCCCCTAGAGTGGCATGGTTATGACATTCTTCCTAAAAAGGACATTTGTGCCTGTTGCGGCTAACTTATACAGTTCAAAAACACAGTTGTCAAGTATAATTATACAGTCTAAGACAATTTATTAGACTGTCCAATTATTGACAAATAAAAATCACCAGGCAAGAACGCCAGGCAAGAACTCCTTGACTTACAATATCCCGTTTTCTATATGTTCTCCCGTTTATAAGAAAAGGATCGAAAATTTCAGAAACCATTGAAAAGAAGGTATATGGAAAGCGTGGCGGCGGCCGGTTTGCCGACGGCCTGAACATCATGCGGAAGTATCCCGGCAAGCCCCTCGACAGAATCGTCACCGCAAGGTATCCGCTGAAACAAGTGCAGGAGGCGTTTAACCGGGCCACGCAAAGCGATGCGCTGAAAGTTCTCCTGGAAATTAATGAAAACATTAGCTTGACAAATCCGGATTAAGGATATAAACGTCCAACCCTTATTTCTAAGGCTCGATTACGGTGGATCCCCCATCTGGCAGAGACTCTTCCAAATGCGGGGGTTTTTTATATTCAGTCAGTGAGAGGAAAGCATCATGAAGTTCGACGATCAGAAAATACGCAACATCGGGATCAGCGCGCACATTGATTCCGGTAAAACCACGCTCAGCGAGCGCATTCTTTATTATACCAAAAGAATTCACGCCATCCACGACGTGAAGGGCAAAGACGGCGTGGGCGCGACCATGGATTCCATGGACCTGGAAAAGGAAAGAGGCATCACCATCGCTTCCGCGGCGACCTATTGCGAATGGAAAAACCATGAAATCAATATCATTGATACTCCAGGCCACGTGGATTTCACGATAGAAGTAGAGCGATCCCTGCGTGTTCTGGACGGCGCGATCCTTGTTTTGTGCTCCGTCGGCGGCGTTCAGTCGCAGTCCATCACGGTCGATCAGCAGATGAAGCGCTACAAAGTCCCCTGCATTGCGTTTATCAACAAATGCGACCGCAGCGGCGCCAATCCCTTCCGGGTCATTGAACAGCTTCGGACCAAGCTGGGGCATAACGCCGTAGCCATGCAGATTCCCATCGGATTGGAAACCAGCCTGGAAGGTGTGGTCGATCTGGCGGCCATGAAAGCCTTGTATTTCGACGGGGACAGCGGCGAGGATATTCGCGTGGAAGACATCCCTCCGGAGCTTCTGGCGGAAGCCGCGGCCAAAAGAGAAGAGCTGATTGACAGGGCGTCCCTTTTTTCCGATGAGCTGACGGAAGCGATTCTGGAGGAAAAGGAAATCACGCCGGAACTGCTTTACGCGGCCGTCCGCAAGGGAACGTTAAAAAGAGAAATCACACCCGTTTATATGGGATCAGCGTATAAGAACAAAGGCGTTCAGCCGCTGCTGGACGGCGTGACGTATCTGCTGCCCGCGCCGTCGGAGGTGGAAAATGTCGCCCTGGACATGAATCATAACGAAGAGCCGGTTGTCCTGACGAGCGATCCGGAAAAACCGATTATCGCGCTGGCGTTCAAACTGGAAGACGGCCAGTACGGGCAGTTGACCTATATTCGCGTTTACGAAGGGACGGTGGAAAAAGGATCCACGATCGTCAATGTGCGAAACGGAAAAAAAGTCAAAGTCGGCCGCGTCGTGCGCATGCACGCCGATCAGATGGAGGATGTGGATTCGCTCAAGGCCGGATACATCGGCGCCTTGTTCGGGATCGAATGCTCTTCCGGCGACACGTTCGTTTCGCCCGGACTGAACATGACCATGACGTCCATGTATGTGCCCAAACCGGTCATCTCGCTCGCCATCGTGCCCAAAGACAACAAGGCTCAGATGGCCATGTCCAAGGCGTTGAACCGTTTTTCCAAAGAAGATCCGACATTCAAATCCCATGTTGATCATGAAACCAATGAAACCATCATCGAGGGCATGGGGGAACTGCATCTGGATATTTACGTCGAGCGCATGAAGCGTGAATACAATGCGGAAGTGACCACCGGCAATCCGCGTGTGGCTTACCGGGAAACCATTACCCAGCGGGCGGACTTCAACTACACGCATAAAAAGCAAACTGGCGGCTCCGGGCAGTTCGGCCGCATTGCCGGCTACATCGAACCGATAAGCGACGCCGAATTTGTCTTTGAAAACAAAATATTCGGCGGCGCCATTCCCACGCAGTACATTCCCGCCTGCGAAAAAGGATTTAAACAGAGCATGGCCAAAGGGCCGAAGCTGGAGTTTCCGATCACCGGCGTGAAAGTCGTCATCAATGACGGCGCATTCCACGCGGTGGATTCTTCGGACATGGCGTTTCAGGCGGCGGCCCGCGGCGCTTTCAAAGAAGCCTACCTGCGCGCCAAGCCGGTTGTTCATGAACCGATCATGAAAGTTGTTGTGGAGACACCCACGGAGTTTCAGGGATCGGTAATGGGGCTGCTCAATCAGCGGCGCGGGATGATTATCGGATCACAGGACGAAGGCGTCATGTGCGTGATTGAAGCACAGGTGCCGCTTGGGGAAATGTTCGGTTTTTCGACCATCCTTCGTTCCTCCACGCAGGGCAAGGCGCAATTCACGATGGAGTTTGCTCTTTATCGCCAGGTGCCGCAGTCGATCGCGGAAAAAATAGCCCTCGAAGTCGCTCAAAACAAGAAGACGGCGGCGTAAGACAGGCTGAAGACTGAAGGATGAAGTAAAAAAAGATGGCAGTTTCAGGAGCGATCGGACGGGAAGACAATGTCATCCATTTAACATATGAGGACATGATGATGATCAAAAAAGAAATTATTTCACGGAATCCGCTTTTAAACCTGGGGTTCGAAAACGAATATATTTTACAAAGCGGCGGTTTGGGCGCGGTTTTGGCTCATGCCGGCGTCGGCAAAACAGCCCTCTTGGTGCAGATGGCTCTTCACGCCATGATGAACGAACAGCCTGTTTTGCATGTCAGCTTAAACGACGCCGTCAGCAAGGTGGACATCTGGTATCGCGAGTTATTTCACGACATGGCGTCAAAGAATGATTCTGCTGAAATAACGGAGTATTGGGAGAATATCCTCAACTATCGCTTTATCATGACCTTTCGTGTGGAAGGATTCAGCGTTCCTAAGCTGGAAGAACGTCTGACCGACCTGATGCAGCAGAATATTTTCAAGCCGTATGCCGTCATTCTGGACGGGCTGAAATTTGATGAATCCGGACGCGGTCTTCTTCTCGAGCTGAAAGAATTGGCCAAAAAATATGCCATGCGCATCTGGTTTACCGTTCATACGCACCGTCATGAGCCGCCCAGGGAAGACGGTCTGCCGTTTTCTTTTCTGCATGTGGCTGACCTTTTTGATGTGCTGGTGCAGCTGTCTTCCGAGGGGCCCGAAGTCTATATCAAAGCCCTCAAGGGCCAGTCGCCCGGCGCCAAAAAGGATGCGCTGCTTCTGGATCCCGCGACCATGCTCATCAAAGCATAAAAAAAACGGAGACAGGCGGACGGCCCGTCTCCGTTTTTTCGTGATCCCTCCCGCGTTTCCATCCGGTGCGGGAAGCTCCGTTTTACTCTTTGTACAGGCTGTTCAGCATATCCCCGTATTTGTCCAGGACCGCCTGACGCTTGAGCTTCATGGTCTGCGTGAGCATACCGCTTTCCAGCGTGAAATCCTCCCGGATAAAAGCGAATTTCTGGGGAATTTCATAAGAGCCGATCGTTTTTCTCAGATGATTCTGCACCTCGGTGGTCAGCAATGCCTTGAAATTGCGGCCGGCGGAATTGCCGGGATCGAACAGGCTCTCCGGTTCCACGGACAGATTCAGCTTCTCGGCCATCTGCTTGAGCAGTTTCATGTCGGGAACAATCAGGCCCACGTTGTATTCCTGGCCCGCCCCGTAAATCATGGCGTTCAGGATCCAGGGCAGAACCTTCATTTCCAGTTCGACGGCGTCCGGGTGGATGTATTTTCCGTTGGCCAGCTTGTATTCTTCCTTGAAGCGGCCCGTAATGAACAGAAACCCGTCGTTGTCGAGGCGTCCCCGGTCTCCGGTGCGCACGCCGCGCATTCCATTCATTTCCACGATCACTTCTTTTGTTTTTTCCGGTTTGTTGTGGTAGCCGATCATGCACTGGGGGCCGAAGCAGATGATTTCGCCGTCGTCGCCGCTGTCACCCGTCCGCGACCGGTCGATCACCACCTTGGTTTTGTTGATCGGTTTTCCGACAGACCCCAGGCGGTTGCCCATCAGCGGCGAGTTGATGGTAATGGCTGGAGACGTTTCGCTCAGCCCATAGGCGTCATAGGTCGGGATGCCCACATCGATGAAGAATTTGGCGATTTCCACGTTCATCGGGGCGCTGCCGGTCACCGCGTTGTCGAGGCGTCCGCCAAAGCGATCACGAATCTTGGCCAAAACGATTTTGTCCAGAAGCTTGTATTTCAGACCGACCTTGCCCGTTTCCCGTTTTTGCTTTGCCGCCGCCAGCGCCATTTCAAAGAGCTTCAGCTTCAGCCCGCCTTCCTCCCTCATTTTGGCCCAGACGCCGTTATAGACTTTGTTGAACACCCTGGGCACTGTGATCATGAACGTCGGTTGAATCTTGGGCAGATCGTCGATCAATGTTTCGACCGATCCCATGATGCCGATGGAGCCTCCCCGCAGCATGAACGCGTGCAGGTCCGCCGTAATGCCGAAGGAGTGAGCCCAGGGAAGCATGGAAATGCAGCGGCTTTGCTCGGTCAGGTTCAAAAACCAGGCCAGTCCCGCCTTGACGTTTTCCGCCAGGTTGCCGTGGGAAAGCAAAACCCCCTTGGGCTCTCCGGTGGTTCCCGATGTGTAGATCAGAACGGCGACGTCGGAGTATTTGGGCTTCTGGGACGGAACCGGCTTTTCGGCGCCTTTCTTTTCCAGGGCGGCCATCGTCTTGTCCCCCGTGCCTTCGATCAGATAGATATGCTGGAGCGTTGGAATTTCAGCCGGGAAGTTTTTCACTTTTTCCAGAATCTCCGGTTTGGAGACGAGCAGGACCTTGACGGCGGCGTCCTTGATGATATATTTCCACATCGTCACCAGTTCTTTTTCATACATCGGCACGAAGGCAGCTCGCAATCCCTGCGTGGCGAATTCTCCGATCACCCATTCCTTGCGGTTATTCGCGATGATTCCGACCGTGTCCCCGGCCTGGACTCCCAGCGACGCAAGACCGGCCCGCAGGTGATTGACGCGGGTTGCGATTTGCGCGTAGGTTGCCCACTGGTACGCTCCGGAAGAATCTTTTTCTCCAATAAACAGATTATTGGCGAAGTTGGCGGCGCTGTTTTCAAAAATGTCCACCAGATTATCCGGGGCCTCATACGTGTTCTTATACTCACCATATTCAAAAATCGCCATGCACTTACCCGCTCCTTTCGAAATTTGATTACGCGTTCGTGTAAAAGAATCTGTGAAAATGATTGTACGGTTATGCTTTGTTCGTCAGTGAATCGAGCCGGACGCTTCTTTTTCCAACAACACAGGGCCACATCTTGTCGCATTCAAAGAATTGAAATCCGGAAAGAGCTCTGAAGGAGCGTAGAAGCGGCTGAATGACCGTCTTTCCGACGGCTTCTCTATAAAGGAAAAACAGACGGCAAGTCAAGATAAATTTATTTTTTATCCCGGATGCCAAGCGATTCGCACAGAATTTCCGCCGGATCAAACGCGTCCATTCCGGAAAGGCCGCCCATCTGCATGCGGCACGATCCGCAATCGGAGATGATTGCCGCGGCGCCGGTTTTGCGAACCAATGATACGGCCCGCTCGCCCAGTTGGAGAGCCGCGGCTTCGTTGGTCTTCTTGAATCCGTAGCTGCCGGAAAGTCCGCAGCAGGCATCGTCGAGGATCGTGAAGTCCAGATCCGGAATCCGCTTCATCAGGTCGGCGGCCGGGTAGCCGATTTTCAGCGCTCGCAGATGGCAGGGAATATGGTAGGCCAGCGTGCGGTTGACTTCCCGAAAGACGGGATGAATCTCCCGCTCCGCGATGAGCTTGAGCAGGTATTCATGCAGGTCGTAGCAATTTTCCGCGATCTTTTTCGCTTCGGGAATTTCCAGAATCCCCTGGTAGTCCTGCAGCAGGCACAAGCCGCAGGACGTGCAGGTGTAGACGATGTCATACCCCGCGTCGATATAGTTGGAAAGGGAGGCGACGTTCTTTCGGGCAAAGGTTCGCGCCAGCGCCAGATTGCCGTTGCCCAGCGCGGGCAGTCCGCAGCACACCTGGGGGGGAAGGACGACATTGATGTGAAAGGACTGCAGCATTCGAATGATTTTTCGTCCGATGTCGGGGCGGTAGAAGTTGATGAAGCAGCCGTAAAAGAAAGCGACCTTCCGCTCTCCGCGGTTGCGGTTTTTCTTTTCCCGGCTGAGCGTTTGAAAACTGAATTTGGGGAAAGGGATATACGTCGCGATGCCCATTTGCCCGAGGATTTTTTTTCCAATATTGGAGGCGGCCATCCGGTTGGCCAGCGGCGCCGTCATCGACCCGAGCGCCGAGAGGTAGTAGTTGTTGGCAAAGAGCAAATGCGCGGGCGTGTGGGGATGCTCCAGACCGTAGCGCTGCTGCACGCGGAGAATGATTTGCGCCGGCTCCACGCCGCAGGGACAGGCCATTTCGCAGCGTTTGCACTGGCTGCACAAAAGCACCCAGTCGTCGATGGATTTTTCGCGGCCGATGCGGAAGCGCTGGGCGTCGGGTCCCGCCTGCTTGGGGCCGGGAAAATCCGGCTGGACCCGGAAGACGGGACAGTTTTCCACGCAAATCGTGCAGCGGATGCAATGCTCGAACGTCATTTCAGCCTCTCCAGGCAGGACCGTGCCGCGGCCCGTCCCGTGGCGATCGCAAAGCCGTGCCCGCAGCCGTTTTTCAGCGTTTCCGTGCGGGCGAGAATCGAACCGCAGACAAAAATATTGTTCCAGGGGCTGTCGGTCGGGCAAAACGCGTCATCCACGGCAATGCCCGCTTGGCCGATGCCGTGGTTCATGGAAAAATAATCCTGGTCAAACCAGTCGTCCCGGTTTTCCGGCGCGAAGACGGGCAGATCAAAAACCTTTTCCACGATCCGGTCCCGCTTTGCGTAAAGCCCCCCGCCGACAAAGGAGCCGGTGGAAAGAATGAAGGCCCGTGCGTTGAGGCTGTTGGGTCTGCCCTGTGCCTCGGTTGTGACCGCTTCAATCTGACGGCCCGATCTTTCGACGCCGACGACCGGCCAGTTCCAGTAGATCACGCCGCCCCGCCGCCGCAAATGGTCCTTCATGGCGTTAAACAGCCTTCTTCCGGGCATGGAGGGTGGAAGCGTGGGGATCTCAAAAACGGGGCGCTCCAGCCGGGATTCGATTTGCTTCAATACGGAAAATGCCGATTCCAGACCCAGCACGGCCGGAAAGGCAATTTTGTCTTCGCGGATTTTCTGCCGCTCCAGCCACAGCAGAAAGGTTTCCAGAAAGGCGCTGTCCTCAAAATTGGCGGCAATGCCCATGGTCGTGGAAACCCCGGCGTCGTAGGAGGAAAAGGAGGCGTTGGGGAAACGGGACAAAATGTAGCCGGGATAGAAATCCTTGAGGCCCGTGAAGGTGATGAGATGAATCCTTTCGTCGTCGCTTTGCGGGGAGGCCTCCATCGTCGCGGGGACCAGGCAGGTATTCTTAAACGTGCCGATGGCTGAAAGAACGCGGCGGTTTTTTTCCAACGCTCCCTTGTAGGGCATGTCCATATCTGCCATCATTTGCCGGAAATCATCGAGGGACTGACCCAGCATCTCCGGTGAGACCCTATGGAAGGGATGACCATCGGGCAGACCGGCGATTCCCGCAAGCGGTTGGTCGTCTCGGGAGCAGACATCTATGCAGCCGGTGGACAGGCAGGCGGTCGGTTCGCCGGCGGTGACCAGCGCAACGCGCAATTTCTGTTCGGCGAGCCAGGCGGTTGCGGTCAGACCCGCCGTGCCCGCGCCGATGACAATGACATCGTACTCAATGACGCTCACGGGTTTTCTCCATGGCCAGAATGCCCAGATAAATATATTCGACCAGCTGCTCCTCCCGCAGCTGGTCTCCCCACAGAGCGTAGCGGATTCCGCGAAAACGTCTTTGCAGAAATTCCCGGAGCGACTGCACGGACTGCCGGGCCGTCAGAATCTCCATGTCATGCATTACGCCCAGCGCGCGAAAGGTGCAGAAGCCTCCCTGGCAGGGGCCCATGCCCAGGCGGGTGCGGTGGGAAATGTCGCCCACATGGCGGGTGCCGGTTTCCTGGATAATTTTTTCCACGCTGCCGCGGCTCACGAGCTCGCATTCGCACAGAATGTTTTTCATGTCCGCGAGGCGCTTGGAGAGCGGATATCCGCTAAGCTCCTCCTGGCCGTCCAGCGGTTGATCGGCCGTTTCGCAGTCGCGCTTCAGATTGAAGGCGTTCATAATCGCATCGACCATTTTTTCCGCCATCAGCCGGAAGGTGGTGAGCTTGCCGCCGACGATGCTGTACAGGCCGTTCTGGTGGTCGATGATCTGAAAGCCGCGCGAGATTTCCCGGCTGTCCAATTTTTGCGACTTGAGCAGGGGACGGACCCCCGAAAATGCCCGGATAATGCGGGCCTGATTGAAATGCGGAATCATCCGGCCGGCTTCGCCGATGATGGTGTCCACCTCCGCGGACTGGGTCGAGAGAGCGTCCGGGTCATCCACTGCCAGCGACGTGGTGCCGGCCAGGCAGACCGCTTCGTTGGGAACGATGATGTCCCCGTCCGATGAAGGCCGCAGTCGGTTGATGACCATATCGGTCAGGCGGTGATTGGTGATAACCAGGCTGCCTTTAGAGAGCGTAAGGGGCACTTCGCAGCCGGCCAGCCTGGCCACGAGGTCGGCCCAGGCGCCCGAGGCATTGACCAGGATGTTGCCGTGGATTTCCTTCACTTCGCCCGTGGCCGCGTCGGTGGCTTTGACGCCGATGCAGCGGCCGTGGGACTGGACGATTTCCGTCACCCGGTGGCGGATGAAACTCAGGCCTCCCTTCATCTGCGAGGTTTTCATGTTGAGCAGGCACAGGCGGAAAGGATCGATTGAACAGTCGGGAACCCGGATCGCTTCCTCGATGTCCGGATTCAGACTGGGCACGAGTTCCAGTGCTTTGGTGGAAGAGAGAATATCCGTCGGGATGCCGATGTCGTCGCAGCTTCGCAAAAACCTTTCCCGAAAGAGCTTGGAATCGCCGGGCAGCCTCACGAATAATCCGCCGGTGCGCTCCACGCATTTTTCGCCGATGCGCCGCAGAATCATATTTTCATCGAAACATTCTTTGGCCGCAACGGGATCGGACACGGCGTAGCGGCCGCCGCTGTGCAGCAGTCCGTGGCAGGCGCCGGTGGCCCCCGCCGCGAAATCGCCTTTTTCAATCAGGCAGTGAGGGATGCCTCGAAGGGCCAGATCCCGGGCAATGCCGCAGCCCGTAGCTCCCCCGCCGATAATAATGACATCCGTCTTAATCATCTAAAATAAAATCTTCCTTTTAACCTTCAGCCTTCAGCCTTTTTTACTCCTCTTCCCATCCCCTGGCGCGTTCCACCGCTTTTTTCCATCGGGCATAAAGGGTCTGACGCCGGTTCTCATCCATGACGGGTTCGAAGCGGCGATTCACTTTTCGTTTTTCGGCAATCGTGGACTGGTCCTTCCAGAACCCCGTGGCCAGACCCGCCAGATAGGCGGCGCCCAGGGCCGTCGTTTCAATAATTTCCGGACGCTCCACCGGGACGTTGAGAATGTCCGACTGGAACTGCATGAGAAAGTTGTTGGCGCAGGCGCCGCCGTCCACGCGAAGTTCGCACAAATCAATGCCGCATTCGCTGCGCATCAGCTCCAGCACGTCGCGCGTCTGATAGGCGATGGATTCCAGCGTGGCGCGGATGATGTGGTTGCGGTTTGCGCCGCGGGTAAGTCCGACAATGGCGCCGCGCGCGTACATGTCCCAGTAGGGCGCGCCCAGGCCCACAAAGGCGGGCACCAGATACACTCCCTGCGTGTCGGGAACTTTTGCGGCGAAATACTCGCTGTCTTTGGCATCGTAAATAACGCGCAGGCTGTCGCGCAGCCACTGAATCGCCGCGCCCGCCACAAAGATGCTGCCTTCCAGGGCATACGCCACTTTGCCGCCCACCCCCCAGGCAATGGTTGTCAGCAACCCCTTTTCCGAAAGGGCCGGCTTTTCTCCCGTGTTCATCAGCATGAAACAGCCCGTGCCGTAAGTGTTCTTGACCATGCCGGGCGTAAAGCAGGCCTGGCCGAACAGCGCCGCCTGCTGGTCTCCCGCGTCTCCGGCAATGGGAATCTCGCCGCCCAGAACGCGCGCGTCCGTCACGCCGTACACGGCGGAAGAGGGCTTGACCTGCGGCAGCATGGAGGCGGGAATATCCAGCTTCTCCAGAAGAAACGCGTCCCATTTCAGATCCCGAATATTGTAAAGCATCGTGCGCGAAGCGTTGCTGTAATCCGTCACATGGACTTTTCCGCGGGTGAGGTTCCAGATCAGCCAGGTATCGACGTTGCCGAAGAGCAGCTCGCCTTTTCGCGCCCTGTCCCGGGCGCCTTCGACATGGTCGAGAATCCATTTGAGTTTTGTTCCCGAGAAGTATGCGTCCGCCACCAGCCCAGTTTTTTCCCGAATGGTGTCTTCAAGCCCGGCGGCTTTCAGCTCGTCGCAGATGGCGGCGGTTCTGCGGCACTGCCAGACGATGGCATTATAGACGGGCCTGCCGGTGGCTTTGTCCCAGACGATGGTGGTTTCGCGCTGATTGGTAATGCCGATCGCCGCGATCTCTTCGGGGGAGATGCCGGTGGCGGCCATCACTTCGCTTATCGCGCCGCGCTGCGAGCCCCATATTTCCATGGGATCATGCTCTACCCAGCCGGCCTGGGGATAAATCTGTGAGAATTCGTTTTGAGCGATTTTTACCACGACGCCTTCCCGGTCATAAATCACCGCCCGCGAACTGGTCGTGCCCTGGTCAAGAGCTAAAATGTAGGATTTCTTCATCGGCCACTCCTGAACAAAATCAATATTGTCCTGCACTATGACATAATACCGAGGTTTTTGCCAAATAAAAAAGGCGCGCCCGGGCGCCATTTGGAAAATCTGCGCTCCATAAATCATTTGACAGGAGAAGTATCGTGAGGATATTCTCCCACAAAACAAAGACCTCATCACCGGACGTGCAGGACCATGACCACAACAATCTTTTACTATACCGGCACCGGCAACTCCCTGTGGACCGCCCGAAGACTGGCTTCACTTTTGGAAGAGGCACAATGTGTTTCCATGAAGCGTTGCACGGATGTAAAAATTGCCTGCGGCGCCCAGCGGATCGGACTGGTTTTCCCGGTGCATATCTGGGGCGTGCCGCCGCCCGTCGTCGAATTTGTCAGGCGGCTGAATGTCAATACGTCCCAATACCTGTTTGCGATGGCCGTCAACGCCGGCCAGGTCGCCGCCACGCTGATTCAGTTGCAGAGCGTTTTAGGGGAGAAGCAGCTTCGTCTCTCGTCCGGATTTTCCATCGATCTGCCCAGCAATTATATTCCCTGGGGCGGAGCCCCGGCTCCCGACATTCAGCAAAAAAAATTTGACGCGGCGCTTGCTAAACTGAACCGGATTGCGGCGGTGGTCCGGGGAGAGGAAGAACGTCCGCCGGAGAAGGGGCCCTTCTGGCAGAATTGGATTTTGTCCGCGCTCTACCGAATTTCCCTTCCGCATGTGGCAGGGATGGATAAATCTTTTTTTGCCGATGAAAAATGCAGCGCCTGCGGGATTTGTGAAAAAATCTGCCCCGCGCGGAATATTGAGATAGAAGGGGAGAAACCTGTCTGGCAGCACCGCTGCGAACAGTGTTTTGCCTGCCTCCAGTGGTGTCCGGAAGAGGCGATCCAGTACGGCAGGGGCACCCGGAACAAAAAGCGCTACCGCCATCCGGAAATTTCATTGAAGGATATGCTGGCTTAAAAAAGAGACGGCAGAGTTATGTCATTCTGACGGATTTTTTTTCAAAATCCTTCATCGGATAATGTTTGACATTGCCCGTTATGAGAGTGGCCTTGTGGATTGAGCACGTGGCGGCAATCAGGCAGTCGTCCAGCTCCAATTGATGACTTTTAATGGTGCGTCGGTAATCTCCCGCCAGGGCTGCAATATTTCTGTCAACATCAATCACCAGAAGGCTATCCAGTAATTTTTCAGTTGCCTCTTGCTCTGTTTCCTTCATGCCCGCATGTATCTCACCGACGGTAATGGCGGAGCAACACAATAGTGAATTCCGGGCGGCCTCGCTGAGGGCCTTGCGGGCATCTTCGTAGCCTTGCAGATGAAGGATCAGGATGTCCGTGTCAACGATGATTTGTCGCATTGGTCCTTTTTCCCCGCGCCGATTTTCTCAAAGTGCGCACAAAATCATTTATTCCCTTTGCCAATTCAGGGTGTTCCTCGCTTTTCCATATGCCGAAGGTCTCGTTTATAGCTGTCTGCTGTCGCAGACGCTGGAGTTCGCGCTTCAGCGCATGGCTGACGAACTTGCTTAATTCTCCTTTTCCGACAGTCGCCCGCAGTTCGTTCAGCAGGTCTTCAGGAATTTGAAAATTGGCCTGCTTCAATGCAGTGTTCATGAGCTTTGCCTCCATTTCTATAACTCTTTATAGGTATTCTTGTAGATATACCCGTAAAAGTCAACAATGAAATATTACTGGATCATAACTGATCAGGTTGATGATGTTTGTTTGCTTTTCCGGTTGCGGAGCATTTCCCAGATCATCAGGATGGCGCCGCAGGTAATGGCGGAGTCCGCCACGTTGAAAGCGGGCCAGTGGGCCGTCCCGACATAGACATCCAGAAAATCAACAACTGCTCCGAATCGCAGCCGGTCGATCAGATTTCCGACGGCGCCGCCGAAAATCAAGGTCAGGGAAACGGCCAGCAGCATGTTTCGCAGATTGCTTTTCACGAGATAATAAACAATCAAACCGGCGGCCGCAATCGTGATGCCGATGAAGAATACATAACGGAAGGTCGCGGAGGCATCGGCCAGAAATCCGAAGGCCGCGCCGGGATTCATGACATAGACCAGGTTGAAAAAACCGGGAATGACTTCCAGCGTTTCATGAAGAGAAAAACGCGCCAGGACGGCTGATTTTGTAATTTGATCCAGCGCGATGATGACCGCCGCGCCCAGAATGAACATTAAAAGATTTTTCTTCAAAAAAACTCCTTGTTGCCTGTATGGCTATAGTGATGGCGGGTCTAAAGGCCCGCCCTACGCTTCACTCGTCACTCTTCAGTTTTTTACAGGAATGCAGCGCGGGTCTTTAGACCCGCATTAGGCGGACCTGAAGGTCCGCCCTACGTTCACTTTTCCCATCACCCAGGACCCGTTCTCTACAGATTCGACAGGCAGCGGGCGCAAACCGTGGGATGATCCGCATGGGTTCCGACCGATTCTTCATAAATCCAGCAGCGTTCGCATTTGGCGCCGCGGGCCTTTTCCACGCCGACCGCCATTCCCTTGATTTCCTCGCTTTTGTAAGGATTGGCAATGGCGGATTCATCCACCAGCTGCAGTTGCGAAACAATCAGAAGCGCGCGCAGGTCTTCCAGATGCGCGGCAAACAGATCTTTCATTTTGTCCGGCGCGGCGATGCTGATTCGTGCATCCAGCGAATGGCCGATCACTTTTTCCTTGCGCGCCTGTTCGACGGCTTTGGCGATTTCGCTTTTGGCGTCAATCATGGCCCTCCAGCGTTCGCCCAGAGAAGCGTTGAAATACTTTTCTTCCACCTTTGGAAACTGCGTCAGATGGACGCTTTCTTCCTTGCCGCTCCAGGCGGGCAGGGCCGACCAGACCTCTTCCGAGGTGAACGTCAGAATCGGAGCGAGCAGGCGGGTCATCGCGTTTAAAATGATGAACATCGCCGTCTGGCCCGAACGGCGGGCGTCAGAGGCGGTACGGCTGGTGTAGAGGCGGTCCTTTAAAACATCCAGGTACAGAGCGCTCAAATCCACCGTGCAGTAATTGTAAAGGGTGTAGAACACCATGTGGAACTGATGGCGTTCATAGGCCTCCGTCACGCGCCGGATCACTTCCTGCAGGCGGTGCAGGGCCCAGCGGTCCATTTCGAGCATTTTGCCGGAAGGCAGGCTGTCCGCGTCCGGGGCAAAGTCATACAGATTGCCCAGGATAAACCGGCTGGTGTTGCGGATGCGCCGGTAGGCTTCCATCAGGCGCTTGAGAATTTCCTCGGAGATGCGAATGTCGTCGGTGTAGTCCTCCGCCGCCACCCAGAGCCGCAGGATCTCCGCGCCGTATTTGGAAACGGCTTCTTCCGCGCCGATGGCGTTGCCGCCGGATTTGGACATCTTTTTCCCTTCGCCGTCCACGACAAAACCGTGAGTCAGGACGCTTTTGTAGGGCGCCCGTCCGCGGGTTCCCACGGATTCCAGAAGGGAGGAGTGGAACCAGCCCCGGTGCTGATCGGAGCCTTCCAGATACAGGTCGCAGGGAGAGCCCAGCTCCGGCCTCTTTTCCAGGACCGCCGCGTGGCTGACGCCCGAGTCAAACCAGACGTCCAAGATATTGACCTCCTTGGTGAACTCCGTTGACCGGCAGTGGGGGCAGGTGGTGTGCTTGGGCATCAGGTCTTTCGGATCCTTTTCGAACCAGACATCCGCGCCGTTTTTTTCCACCATCGCCGCCAGGTGGTTGAGCATATCCTGCGTCAGCAGTTCGTTTTTGCATTTGGCGCAGTAGAAAATCGTGATCGGAACGCCCCACAGCCTCTGGCGGGAGATGCACCAGTCGGGGCGGTTTTCCATCATGCCGTAAATGCGGTCGCGCCCCCAGGAGGGGATCCACTGCACTTGGTTGATGGCCGCCAGCGCCTTTTTGCGCAGGTCGTTTTTCTCCATGGAGATAAACCACTGCTCGGTCGAACGGAAAATGATGGGCTTTTTGCAGCGCCAGCAGTGCGGGTAGGAATGCTGCATGGGAACGTGTCCCAAAAGAGCGCCCGCTTCTTTCAGTTTCTGAATGACGCTGTCGTTGGCGTCAAACACAAACTGTCCGGCGAAATGCTCGACGTCCTCCGTGAACTTACCGGCGTCATCCACCGGCGCGTAGTTGTCCAGGCCATATTCCAGGCCGATCTCATAGTCTTCCTGTCCATGGCCGGGAGCGATGTGCACGGCGCCTGTTCCGGCTTCCAGCGTGACAAAGGGGGCCAGAATGAGCAGGCTGTTTCTCTGAATCAGGGGATGGACGCACTTCTGTCCTTCGAGGACTTCGCCCTTGAATTCATCAAGAATCTCATAAGCTTTTCCGCGATACCCGAAAGCGTCCAAACAATAATCCAGCATGTCTTTGGCGACGATCAGGACGTCGTCGCCGATTTTCACGGCGGCGTAAATGAAATCATTCTTAACGGCGATGGCCAGGTTGGCGGGAATCGTCCACGGGGTGGTCGTCCAGATGACCATGAAAACTTTTTGTCCGGCCAGTTTGGGTCGAATAGCTCCGATGTCCGAGGTGAAGGCGAACCGGACATAAATGGACGGGGTATGGTGATCGGCGTATTCCACTTCCGCCTCCGCCAGCGCCGTCTTGCAGGTGGCGCACCAGTACACGGGCTTCTTGCCCTTGTACACACTGCCGTTCAGATACATTTTGCCGAACTCATGAACCGTGGCGGCTTCATACGGATAAGCCATGGTCAGGTAGGGATTCTCCCATTCGCCGAAAACGCCGAGGCGCTTGAATTGCTCACGCTGAATGCCGACATATTTTTCCGCGTACACGCGGCAGGCACGTCGTTTTTCCACCTGGGACAGGCCGGAATTTTTGCCGCCCAGTTCCTTGTCCACCTGGTGTTCGATCGGCAGGCCGTGGCAGTCCCAGCCCGGGACGTACACGCCGTCAAAGCCGGTCATGTTTTTGGCTTTGATCACGATATCCTTGATGATTTTGTTCAGCGCCGTTCCCAGGTGAATATTGCCGTTGGCGTAGGGAGGGCCGTCATGCAGAATATAGGGTTTTCTGCCTTTCGCTTCCTTCCGGATCTTGTGGTAAATGTCCATATGTTCCCATTTTTTCAGCATTTCCGGCTCGCGCACGGCCAGGTTAGCCTTCATGGGGAAATCGGTTTGGGGAAGATTAAGGGTCGTTTTGTAATCCATATTGTCGTCGCTCCTGTCCAATCAAAAAAATAGCGGTTAAACCGCGAATGATTTCATCTGCTTGTATGCAGCCTTTATCCGCACGCTCAAGTATCACATAAACCGTGGAGTTTCAAGCACAACTCTTGCCGAAGGAAGCGGTGTTTTCATTTGCCGGACAGGCTGTGAATTCTTATTGCAAGCGAAAGAATATTTTGTTAGTTTTGTGCCGGTTTCGAAGAGGAAAATTTTTCAGGACGCCAACCATGCAAGGAGGACAATATGAAGTTGAGATTCGTTTCCATCACCGTTTTGACGGGTATCCTGTTAATATGGGCATCCGCCGCTTTTTGTCAGAATGCGATCAGCATGTCCGAGTGGGTGGAAAAAGTCGGCCAGGGTTCGGTAAACTGGTCGGCGGGCTTTATTGAAGCAAAAGGCATCGGCGCGCCGCCGGAAAGATACCAGGGAAAAATCAATGCCCGTCCCCTGGCGCTGCGCGCCGCGAAAGTGGACGCCTACCGGAATCTCCTGGAAATCACCAAGGGCGTTCAAGTGGATTCGCACACGACGGTGAGGGACTTTACCGTTGAGAGCGACGTCATCAACACGCAGGTCGAAGGGTTGGTCAAAGGGGCGCAGATCGTTGACCAGCAGTATTTGTCTGACGGCACCGTCGAAGTGACACTGAGAATGCCGCTGTACGGGGAATTGTCCAAAATCATGGTTCCCATTTCCATTCAGAAACGCAAAGAAATTCCGCCTCCGGCTCCCGTCGTCGAAACGCCGGCTCCCGCACCGCCCGCGCCTCCCGTTGCGCCGCCGCCCGCGGCTCCAGCGCCTCCGGCCGCTGTTTCCTATACCGGACTGGTGGTTGACGCACGCGGCATTCAGGCGCGTCCGGCCATGTCGCCGCGCATTTACGACGAGGACGGCAAGGAAGTGTACGGTTCGGCCAATGTGGACCGCGAATACGCCGTTCAGCAGGGGATGAGCGGGTATGCCCGCGACCTCACCGCCGCGCAAAGCAATCAGCGCGTCACGGCCAGCCCGATTACGGTTAAAGGATTAAAGACCGGCGGCGCGGGCCGGTCCGATGTCGTGATCAGCAATGCCGACGCCCAGCTCATTCGCGCTTCGTCGGAAAACGCGTCTTTCATGAAAAAATGCCGCGTCATGATCGTTCTGGATTAGAGGACTTGCGTAAAATTGCGCAACAGGGCCGCAGTCACGGGGTTTTGGTGGCTGCGGCTTTTTTCTTGGAAACCATCCTGAAGGCTCAGCCGCCGCGATGGACCGCAAACCGCGGATTTGATGAACCGCGTCCAATCATCATGTGGCCGCGGCAAAATAATTTGCAGGAGATGGATCTTGTCCCGTCGAATTGCCGTTTTATCCGAAGAAGTCGCCAACCAGATTGCCGCAGGAGAAGTGGTGGAAAGGCCGGCGTCAATCGTCAAGGAACTGGTGGAAAACGCCGTCGATGCGGGGGCTGATGACATTCGCGTCGAGCTGGAAATAGGCGGATGCCGCTCTATTCGGGTCGTTGACAACGGATCCGGCATTGAACAGGAAGACGTCGCGCTGGTTTTTGAACGCCACGCCACCAGCAAAATCGTCCGGATCGACGATATCCATGATGCCGGCTCCTTCGGCTTTCGGGGCGAGGCGATGGCCAGCATCGCCTCCGTCGCCCGCGTGGAGCTTCTGACCCGCCGTCCCGACGATCTGGCCGGAACGAAAGCGACAGCGCAGGCAGGCTCGATTTCCGAAATATCTCCGGCGGGCGTGCCCTCCGGAACGCAAATAACCGTGACGGAGCTCTTTGCCAATGTGCCGGCGCGCCGGAAGTTTCTCAAGACAGAAGCCACCGAGCAGAGCGCCTGCCTGGATGCGGTCATGCGGCTGGCGCTTTCACACCCGGAGATCCGCTTTTCCGTCCGCGCGGACGGACGAAACATGTTCGCGGCGCCGGCGGCGGCGAGCGTCGCGGATCGCGTCGCCATGGTTCTGGGCAGGGACTTTACGGATCACTGCCTGACGATCGCCCAGCGAAAGGAAAACGTCGAACTTGGCGGCATGGTTTCCACGCCGACATGGACGAAATCCAATTCCAAAAGCGTTTATCTGTTTGTCAATTCCCGTTTTATCCGCGACAATTCCATGATGCACGCGCTGCTCGCGGCCTACCGCCAGGTGATGGAGCCCAGGCGCTTTCCCGCGGCGGTCCTGTTTCTGCGTCTTCCGGGAGAGGAGGTGGACATCAACGTGCACCCGGCCAAAATGGAAGTTCGCTTCAAAAATTCCCGCATCATTTATGATTTGGTGTCCGGGGCGGTTTCGAGAGCCCTGGCCGGAGCGCAGGCTTCCAGGGATGCCGTGGCCTATCGTCTGGCGCCGCGTGAGATGGCTGCCGACTCTTCGGAATTTCAAAAATCCAGGCCTTATCAGGCCTCATGGGGAAGGCAGAGGGACGTGTTTTCGCGGGCAAACCTTCAGAGGGCTCTTGATGAGGATTTGTTCGCGCGTGCCGGGGAAACGGATGTTCCCGCCCGCGTGGAGGATGCTTCCTGCGAAGAACGAATCACGTTTGACCATCGAACCTATCTGGGGCAGTTTGCCGGCGCCTATCTCGTGTTTGGAGGCCCGGGCGGCCTGATGCTGCTGGATCAGCACGCGGCGCATGAAAGAATTCTTCTGGAGCGCCTGAAGGCAACCGGGAAAGGACCAGTTGCAAGCCAGCCCCTGTTGATGCCGGAAGTGGTAACGCTGACTCCCGCGCAGATCAGCCTTCTCACGGAAGCGCTGCCGCTGCTTGCCGGCATCGGTTTGGAGCTGGAGGTCTTCGGCCGCGACGCGGTCGTGGTGAAGGCCATGCCCGCCGCCCTGCCGAATGTTGATGCGCGCCTGCTGGTATCCGATCTGGTTGACGGGCTGGGCGAAGGACAGGCAGCCCCTTCGCTTGCGGAGAAAAAGGAGAAAATCCTGGCGTCCCTGGCCTGCCATGCAGCGATCAAGGCCCACGCGGAACTTTCTCCCGCGGAGGTTGCCGCTTTGTGCCGCGACCTGGAAGAAACACCCTTTAACGCCACCTGTCCGCACGGACGCCCGATTCGTGTCCGGTTTACGCTTTATGAAATCGAACGAATGTTCAAGCGCAAATAATTCGCACGGGATTCCCCTGCTGGTCCTGGGTTCGCCTACGGCAACAGGGAAAACCAGCCTCGCGCTGGAGCTGGCCCAGTCCCTGGAAGCCGAGGTTGTCAACGCGGATTCGCTGCAGGTCTATCGTTATCTGGATATCGGCACGGCCAAACCGACACGGGCGGAAAGGGAAAGGGTCAGGCACCACCTGCTGGACGTGGTGGACCCGGACGAGGAATACAATGCGGCTCTGTATTGCGAACAGGCCAGAACAATGATCGGGGAACTGGCGGGTGAGGGCAGGCGGGTGCTGGTGGTCGGGGGAACGGGCCTCTATATCCGCGCGCTTTTGCAGGGCATTATCGAAACGCCGCCGGTCGATGAGCAAATTCGCAATTATTACCGGGATATTCGTGACAGACTTGGAAAGCATCATCTTTACGGCCTTCTTGAAAAACGGGACCCGCAGGCGGCCGGCCGCATCAATCCCAACGATGCCGTACGGGTGATTCGGGCGCTGGAAGTGCTGGACCAGAGCGGCCAATCCATACTGGAACTGCAGCAAAAGCACCGGTTTGCCGATTGTCCGTATGCCGTCTTCAAGATCGGCCTTCGCGTGGAACGAAACGAATTGAAAAAGAGAATCCGCCAAAGAACCGAACAAATGATGGAAGCGGGGCTGCTCGATGAGGTGCGGGGGCTTCTGGACCGGGGCTATTCAGAAACGCTCAAACCCCTTCAGTCCCTCGGATACAAGCAGATGATTTCTTTTATTCGGAAACGATGCGGTCTGGATGAGGCAAAAGACTCTATCAGCCGCGAGACCTGGCAATATGCCAAACGGCAGATGACATGGTTCGGCGCGGACAGGGCCGTCACGTGGTTCGGACCCGGCGAGACGCGAAAAATAGAAGAAAAAGCGCGGGAATTTCTGGCGCAATATTGACTTGACTTCACAAGGCACTGAAGCTAATGATACAAAGCTTTTTGGGAAGGAAACAGAAGGAATTTTCAGGGAATAACCCTTTTGCAGAAAGGAGCGAATGTATGTTTTGCCGCGCGAACATGAAAAAGGTTCTCTTTGCGATCGTTTTGTTTTCGGCTGTTTTGCTGATTGCCGCATGCGGGACGAAGGCCCGTCAGCCGGAAAGCGCGCTCGACACTCCGGAGCATCATGTCTTTACCGGCATGAAACTGATTGATCAGGAAAAATATCAGGACGCAGAACGGGAATTTGCACTGGCGCTGGAACTGAACAATCAATATTCCAAAGCCTATGCCGGAATGAGCCTGGCGAAAGCCGGTCAGCAGAATTATACCGCCGCCTTTGAACAACTGGAGAAGGCGTGGGATACGGCAAAGACCGGCGAAGAACAGCTTGCCGTTCACATCGGTTATATCCGCGTGAATACGCAGAGCAAGCTTGCCTGCACGAAAATCGGCGTGGACTGCGAGCAGGACACAAGCTGGCTGAAAAAGTGCGAAAGCTCGTATCAGGACGCGGTGAAGCTGGACGCTTCTTCCGCCGCCGCTCCGTTTTTCATGGGGCTGGCGTACAAGACGGCCCTCGACTACGGCAAGGCAGGCGCCATGTTTGCAAAAGTTCTTGAAATCCGCAAAGAATATGTCAGCCAGGCCAATGCCCAGTGGAACCTGGTTCAGAAAATCCAGCGGGCCATGCCCGGAACAGTGACGGGCAAAAAGATTGCCCTTCTGGAGAGCATTTCCCGCGCCGATGCCGCGGCTCTGTTCATGGAGGAGTTAAAAATCGACGTTCTGTATAAAAAGAGAACGCCCAGAACATTTGACACGTCCTTCAAGGATCCCGAAAAAGCCCGGAGCGCCCAGACGGTACAGCCTGCCGCCAAAGACATTGCCGGCCATCCCCTGAAGGCGGATATCGATGGGATCCTGGCGATCGGCGTTCGCGGCCTGGAAATCAATCCGCAGGGCAATTTCGAGCCGGCCGGCGCCCTGAACCGCGCCGAGTACGCCCTGATGATCGAAGACATTTTAATTAAAGTGACGGGTGACAACGTGCTGGCCACCAAGTTTATCGGATCGACCTCGCCCTTTCCTGATCTCCGGTCTGACCTGCCGTATTTCAACGCGGTCATGGTGGTGACCTCCCGGGGCATCATGGAGGCGATGGACATCACGACCGGGGAGTTCGCCCCGCTTGCGCCCGTTCCCGGAGCGGACGCTCTTCTGATCATCCGCAAGATCAAGGAAGAGCTGAAATTCGATTAAAAGAAAATGATGTTGACACATCCACGAGGCGGGAAGGGTTTTTTCCCGCCTCAAATTTTACGCGAGGACGGACGTGGCGAAAAAGTCCGTCCGCAAAGGGCGCAGGCCCTTTGCGATTGCGCGCAGACAGGAGAGTAAGACTTACATGACAATCAAAGAGTTGGACAAGGCATTTGAACCGGCCGAGGCCGAAAAAAGACTGTACGATTACTGGCTCGAGAATAAGTTTTTCCACGCGCAGGACACCAGCGAAGCGCCGCCTTTTTCCATCGTCATTCCGCCTCCCAACGTGACCGGAATGCTGCACATGGGCCACGCGCTCAACAATACCCTTCAGGACATCATCATCCGCTTCAAAAGAATGCAGGGCTACAACACGCTTTGGATGCCGGGCATGGACCATGCGGGCATCGCGACGCAAAACGTCGTGGAGCAGCAGCTCCGCAAGGAGGGGCTCTCCCGTCACGATCTGGGCCGCGAAAAATTCATCGCCCGCGTCTGGGAATGGAAGGAAAAATACGGCGGCGTCATCATCAACCAGCTCAAGCGCCTGGGCTGTTCCTGCGACTGGGACCGCGAGCGCTTCACCATGGACGAGGGTCTTTCCCAGGCGGTCCGCGAGGTTTTTGTCCGCCTCTACAACGAAGACATGATCTATCAGGGCGACTACATCGTCAACTGGTGTCCGCGCTGCCATACCGCCATTTCCGATCTGGAAGTGGAATTCAAGGCCGACCAGAGCAATCTGTGGAATATCCGCTACCCGTTTGCCGACGGCTCAGGCGAAATCGTCGTCGCCACGACGCGGCCGGAAACCATGCTGGGCGACACGGCGGTGGCCGTGCACCCCGATGATCCGCGCTACAGGGACAAGATCGGCAAAATGGTCATTTTGCCTCTGATGAACAAGCCCATTCCGATTATCGCCGACGACTACGTGACGATGGATTTCGGCTCCGGAGCGGTGAAGATCACTCCCGGTTCCGACCCCAACGACTTCGCCATGGCGCAGCGCCACAACCTGGAGATCATCTCCGTCATCGACGGAGAGGGGATCATCAACGAATACGGCGGATCCTACAAGGGACAGGACCGCTACGAGGCGCGCGACAATGTCATCGCCGACCTGGAAAAGGGCGGCTATCTGGTCGGCATCGAACCTTACGCGCACAACGTCGGGAAGTGCTACCGCTGCAAAACGGACATCGAGCCGATGGTGTCCAAACAGTGGTTCGTCAAAATCAGGCCGCTGGCCGCCAAGGCCATCGCCGCCGTCACGAAAAAGAAAACGCGCATCGTGCCCGCCTCCTGGGAGGCCACGTATTTTGAATGGATGAACAACATCCGCGACTGGTGCATCTCGCGGCAACTGTGGTGGGGTCACCGCATCCCGGTCTGGTATTGCGGCGGCTGCGGCAAGGTGATCGTTTCCACGGTGGACCCGGAAAAATGCCCCGTCTGTGACGGTACGTCCCTGAAACAGGATGAGGATGTGCTCGATACCTGGTTCAGTTCGGCCCTGTGGCCATTCACGACGCTGGGCTGGCCCAAGCGAACGCAGGCGCTCAAAACATTTTATCCGACCTCTCTGCTCATCACCGGGTTCGACATTCTCTTTTTCTGGGTGGCCCGCATGATGATGATGGGTCTTTACGTGATGAAGGATGTGCCTTTTCGGGACGTCTACCTTCACGCGCTGGTGCGCGATGAAAAAGGCGACAAGATGAGCAAGTCCTCGGGAAACAGCATCGACCCGCTTGTAATGATCGACCGGTATGGCACGGACGCTTTCCGCTTCACGCTGGCCGCCTATACCGCCCAGGGACGCGATGTCCGCATGTCGCCGGAGCGCATCGAAGGCTATAAATTCTTCGTCAATAAAATCTGGAACGCCGCCAAACTGACGCTTTCCAATCTGGCGGATTACGATGAAAACGGCTCACTGAATGCGCCCGACGCGCTGCCGGAAAAATGGATCAAGGCAAAACTCAACGAGGCCATCGACGAGGTGACCCGAAGCCTCGATGAATACCGTTTCAACGACGCGGCGGCTTCCATCTACAATTTCATCTGGCATGAATACTGCGACTGGTATCTTGAGGTGAGCAAACCCGCTCTGTACGGCAAACTCAGCCCTGAGCGCAAGCAGGCGACCCAGAGGACACTGAAAGAGGTTTTCGCCGTCATGCTGCAACTTTTGCACCCCTTCATGCCGTTTGTCACCGAAGAACTCTGGCAGACGCTCTTAGGGAGCGACGAAAACTCGATCATGGTCAGCCGGTTTCCCGTGGTCAACGACGCCTGGCAGGAAAAAGATGCCAGGCAGGAAATGGAGCTGCTGATGGAAATCATCACCTCCGTCCGGAACATTCGGGGGGAAATGCGGATTCCGCCTTCCGTGAAGCTGAAAGTCCTGATTTCCGCCGTGGATGAGGCAATCAAAACCTCCGTGGAAAACGGAGCGGCCTACATCGTCAATCTGGCTGCTCTGGAATCCCTGACGGTGGACGTGAATCTGGTTGAACCCAAAGGGGTTGCCACCGGCGTGATCGGTTCGACGAAGGTTT
Source organism: Smithellaceae bacterium (assembly GCA_028693285.1). Lineage (GTDB taxonomy): Bacteria > Desulfobacterota > Syntrophia > Syntrophales > Smithellaceae > UBA8904. The sequence goes on along the minus strand of JAQUVQ010000010.1, from coordinate 11,951 downwards.
TTGTTCCGCTGGCCGGCATTGTGGACATTGCCGGAGAAAAGGCGCGTCTGGAAAAAGAGCTGGCCAAAGTGGCCAAAGATCTGGAGCAAAGCTCCCGGAAGCTGGCCAACCGGGATTTCCGCGACAAGGCCGCGCCCGAGATCATTGTGAAGGAAGAAGGCAAACTGAAAAGCTTCCAGGAAAAATTTTCCGCCCTGGAAGGGGCGTTGAAGAAATTGAAGGAGGTGACGGTGTAGGGAACGGTCGCTCCACCCGCGAAGGTGGTTTAAAACCGTTTCCTGTGGTTGGATTTCTGCCCGATTGCGGGTTTTGCAGGGAACGGTCGTGATAGCCTGATGCCCTGAAGGGCACACGAGGTTACAAGCCGCTCCCTGCGGTTGCCTTTCTTCCCTCCCTTGAGGGGAGGGATTGAGGGAGGGTGAAAAGCGATTGCACCTCCCGTCAATTACAAATCACACAGATTGTTTTGGTATAAGAAATGGTTTCTCCTCAAATTAAAATAATCATTGAATCTGCGCTGGCCGAAGATATCGGCACGGGGGACATCACAACGCAGGCCACCGTCAGCCCGAAAAAGAAGGGCAGGGCGGTCGCGGTGGCCAAGGAGAATTTTGTCGTCGCGGGCCTGGAGGTTTTCGAGGCGGCGTTTCAATGCCTGGACAAAAATATCAAAGTTGCAAAATTGATCGGAGACGGGAGACGGGCCAAGAAAGGCGATGTCATCGCCGAAGTCACGGGTAGTCTGTCCAATATTCTGCAGGCGGAACGCGTTGCCCTGAATTATTTCCAGCGCATGTGCGGCATTGCGACGCTGACGGCCGCTTACGTGAATGCCGTCGGCAAAGCGAAGGCGAAGATTTATGACACGCGAAAGACTGTGCCGGGTCTTCGGGTGCTGGACAAGATGGCCGTTCGGGTGGGGGGCGGAACCAATCACCGCATGGGCCTGTATGACGCCGTTCTGATCAAGGACAACCATATCGAAGCCGCGGGCGGCATCACCGCGGCGGTTGCCGCCCAGAGAAAGCATTTGAAGCGGTCACTCACCATCGAGGTGGAAACCAAAAACCTGCGGGAAGTCCGGGAAGCCCTGGCCTGCGGCGCGGACATCATCATGCTGGACAACATGACGATCGGCGCCATGAAAAAGGCCGTGGCGCTTATCGCGGGCCGCGCGCTCACCGAGGCTTCCGGAAACGTTACCCTGCGGCGCGTCGCCGACATCGCCGCAACGGGCGTCGACATCATTTCCGTTGGAGAACTCACCCATTCCGTCCGCGCGGCCGATATATCGTTGAAGGTAAGAGGCGAGGGGCGATAGGCGATAGGCTGAAGGCTGAAGCAGGAATTGAGTCACAACCGTTCCGACAGCGAACAACCCTTAACTTAAAACTTAAAACTCTTAACTTTATGCCTTTGAACCAGTCATCCCTGAAGCAAAGCCTTGCCGGTCGATTCATCGGCCACACGCTGTACTATTACGAAGAAATCGGCTCGACCAACGACGAAGTGTTCCGGCTGGGCATGCAGGGGGCGCCGGAAGGGACCGCGGTGATCGCCGAGCGCCAGAGCGCGGGAAAGGGAAGGATGCAGCGGACCTGGCATTCGCCTCCCGGCGCGAACATTTACACGTCCATCCTTTTGCGCCCGCGCTTTTCACCCGGCCTTGCGCCGCAGATTTCGCTCGCGGCGGGCGTGGCCGTTGCAAAAACGCTTGAACCCTATTGTCCGGGCCGCGTTTTCCTGAAATGGCCAAATGATGTGCAGATCGGCGGAAAGAAGGTGTGCGGCATTCTGACGCAGATGAGAACGGCGGGGGACGCCGTCGATTTCGTCGTGGCGGGCATCGGCGTGAACGTCAACTGGAAACGGAAAGAATTTCCGGAGGATATTCGGGGAATCGCCACATCCCTGTCGATGGAGGCCGGCCGGGAAATTTCCCGACTGGAGCTGATCATTCTCCTGTATGAAAATTTGGCAAAATGTTATAGGGAACTCGCTCAAAAAGGTTTTGCTCCGGTTCGAAAGCAGTGGCTGGAGCGGACCGCGATGCTAGGCAAGCCGGTTTCGGTCCAATTCGGGAAGGAAACGATCCGCGGAGAAGCGGTTGACCTGGACGAAGACGGTTCCCTGGTGCTTCTGGCGGAGGGACAAAAAATGGTGAAGGTTGCGGCGGGAGACGCAACTGTCGGGAAGGAGTAAGGATGCATGCTGCTGGTGATTGATGTCGGCAATACCAATACCGTCCTGGGGCTTTTTGACCAGGATCAACTGCTGCATGACTGGCGGATTCGGACGGAAATCGATCATACCATCGATGAGTACGGCGTGCTGATTTACAATCTGTACCAGTCTATCCGCATGAAGGCGAAAGAGATTAAATCCGTTCGGTCGATTATCATTTCCTGCGTCGTCCCGCCGATGCTGAATATTCTGGAACCCCTGTGCATCAAGTATTTCAATATCAAGCCGATGATCGTCGGCCCCGGCATTAAGACGGGCATGCCGATCTTTTATGATAATCCCAAGGAAGTCGGCGCGGACCGGATCGTGAATGCCGTGGCCGCTTTTGAAAAGTACCGCCAGGAAACGATCATTGTCGATTTCGGGACGGCGACGACGTTTGACTATGTGTCGCCCCGGGGCGAATACATGGGCGGCTGCATTTCGCCGGGGATCGTGATCTCCAGCGAGGCGCTTTTTGAGAGGGCTTCCAAGCTGCCCCGCGTCGAATTCGGCAAACCCAGGACCATCATTACCAAGGACACCGTCAGCGCCATTCAGGCGGGCATCATGTTCGGCTACGCGGGCCTGGTGGACGGCATTGTCAACCGGATGAAGGCGGAAGTCAAAAGCAACCCTCTGGTCATCGCCACGGGGGGGCTGGCGCGGGTAGTGGCGCAGGAAGCCAGGACGATCGATAAGATTGAGGAGATGCTGACGCTGGATGGTTTGCGGATCATCTACGAACGCAATAAGAAGTAACGCATGCTGAATGTCGGATTAACGGGCGGGATTGCCTGCGGAAAATCAACCGTTGCGGAAATGTTTGTGCGCCTGGGCGGTCATCTGATTGATTTCGACAAGCTGGCCCACGAAGTGCAGGAGCCGGAAAAACCCGCGTGGCGGGATGTCGTGCAGTGCTTCGGAACGGAAATCCTATTGCCCGACCGGACCATTGACCGCGGCAAACTGGCGTCCATTGTTTTTTGCTCTCCGGAAAAGCTCAGGCGTCTCAACTCCATCGTTCATCCCCGCGTGTTTGAGGAATGGTGGTCCCGCCTCGAAAAGATCAAGGCGCAGACCCCTCACGCCGTCGTTTTTTCCGACGTGCCTCTCCTGTTTGAAGGCGGCATGCAGCACCTGTTTGAGCTGACGATTCTGGTCGTGGTCGAGCCCGAATGCCAGATTGAACGCCTGATGACGCGCAATTCCGTCTGCCGGGAAGAAGCTCAACTGCGGCTGGCCAGCCAGATGCCGATAGGCGAAAAGATCCGGCTGGCGACGATCGTGATCGACAACCAATGCGATCCGAAGGAGACGGAAAAAAAGGTGGCGGCCGCCTGGGAAGATCTGGTGGCCAGGGAAAGGGCGAAGCCTTGAAGAAAAAAGAGAAACATCAGCACGCGCCGCATGATTCCGGACAAGCCGGCGCGGACCTATTACAGAGAAGCGGAGGGCAAGCATGATTGAGAAAAACGTAAAAACCGATTTCAGCGCGACCGTGTCCGAGCCGGTGATCGGGGAGGGCACGTATATTCATCCCCTGGCGGCGGTCATCGGCAATGTGGAACTGGGAAAAAACATCATGGTCTCGCCGATGGCGTCCGTGCGCGGCGACGAAGGCCAGCCGCTCCACGTGGGAGATGATTCCAATATCCAGGACGGCGTGATTATTCACGCGCTGGAAACGGAACTGGACGGAAAGCCCGTGGAAAAAAATAAAATGGAAGTGAACGGCAGGAAATACGCGGTGTATGTGGGAAACCGCGTGTCGCTGGCGCACCAGGTGCATATTCACGGACCGGCCGTCGTGATGGACGACACGTTTGTGGGCATGAGGGCGCTGGTTTTTAAATCCTTTGTCGGAAAAAACTGCGTCATTGAGCCGGGCGCTATTTTAATAGGCGTCCGGGTGGCCGACGGACGATATGTGCCGGGTGGATCGGTGGTCAAAACCCAGGCCGACGCCGACGCGCTGCCCGTGATCACCGCCGATTATCCGATGAAGGAGATGAACAAAGGCGTTCTGCATGTCAACAAGGCGCTGGCCAGGGGATACCTGGCGGCCCGGTAAATCATTGAAGGAAAGTCAAGGCCGGAGGAAAGGTTTTTCAACCCGCCGGCTGATTCACGCATGCTGGTCAAAAGCAAAATATCCGCCCATCATTTTCCCCAGGGCGTTTGCCTTTCCTGCGGCGAAGGCAACATCGGGAAGCGCCGCTACTGCTCCGTCCGATGCCGCCAGCATCTGCGGCAGAGGCTCAATACGCGAAGCGGACTGCTGCAGGCCCTGAACACGCGCTACGCAACATTTTATTTTACGGATACGTTGATTGTTCTCGACGTGGTTCCGCACGGCATTCGGGAGGTGTTTCGCTTCCAGACGAAGCGCACGGCGGGGACAAAGCCGGCCGATGATTTCGGCAGGATGAGCAATCTGCTGGGGGACGCCTGGTGGGCCGAGGAAAAGAGGACCACACGAAACTACCTGGCTTCAAGGCGCGTTCTGGAGATGGCCGAAAGACTGGCCATGGCCGACGGACTCAAGCGCCCCCGGTGGATGAAGGCGCCTTGCGTCAAACCGGAAAGCATACTGCTTCTGGAGATGTCCAAAGCGGATCTCGCATCCCGCGATCTGGATAAGATCATCCGCAACGCCTACCGCCGCCAGGCGAAAATTCATCATCCCGATGCCGGCGGGACGGCCGCCGCCTTTCGCCGGCTTCACGCCGCCTACCAGGACCTCCTGCGCTGGGCCGATCATCCCACCTTCATCCGCCGACGCGGCTTTCCCGACAAATGGTACTACGACGGCGACAACAAAAAATGGATTCAGCCGGTGCCGGTGAGAAAAGGGTAAGGGGGGTAAGGGGTCAAATCTTTAATCTTGACATTTCAGCATCGGTTGTCTGTTTTCGAGTAGTGTCAACAATCTTTCGCACATTTTGTTTTAGCAACCCAATAAACCGGTAGTTGGTGAGAGAGAGCGGCTCCCCGTCGCAGTTGAGTGTCAGATCCAGGTTGAATTTGTCAAATTAGGTTTGCGGGTTTGCGTTTTTTCGTCATTTTCCCCAGCCGCCGTCCGCGGCATGGCTTTCAATGCTTTCGCGCCGCCCCGGGTGCTGGAGCCCCGAACCGGAATCCAGCCGAGGCGGGAGACGATTTTGGAAATGAAGTCTCCGTCGCGGCTCTGGCTGATCATGATGCAGGGCGTCCATTGAAAAAACCGCGGAACAAAAAAACCTCCGAAAAGGCGCTGGTGCCAACTGGCAAAGATGACCCGGCCCCCGCCGGCCAGATGCTTCAGAATTTCTTCCTTGCCCTCGATCCGCACGCGGAGCGTTTTTGCGTAAATCCGCAAAACGAAAACAATGGCGGACGTCAGAACCCGATTCAACAGAAAATATTTGATTTCCTTTGCCGAACAGGGGCGCCGCTTTTTCGTCATGGAGACGCGCCTCCGCCCAGTGCTTTGTAGAGGGCCACGCGATTGTTGATGGAAGCCAGACGCAGCAGGATCAGGCCCTGTTGCGCGCCGTACAGCGAGCGCTGCGCGTCGAGAACGGAGAGGTAGCTGTCGATGCCCTTTTCGTAGCGCAGCTCGGAGAGGCGGTAGGCGACGGCCAGAGCATCAACAAGGGATTGCTGCGCCGCGATGCGCTCATTGACCATGCCTTTTTCCGCCAGCGCGTCGGCCACTTCCCGAAAGGCCGTCTGAATGGACTTCTCATACTGGGCGATGGAAATTTCCTTTTCGATTTTGGTGACGTCGTAGGCATACCAGACGCGGGGATCGAAAATCGGCATCACGATCTGCGGCGCAAAGGTCCACACGTCCGAGCCGGCTTTGAAAAGCCCGGACAGTTCGGCGCTGGCGGTTCCAATGGACGTCGTCAGCGAAATCCGGGGAAAGAGAGCCGCGCGGGCCGCGCCGATATTGGCGTTGGCCGCTTTGAGCCGGTGCTCCGCCGCCAGAACGTCCGGCCGCCGCAAAAGCGGTTCGGAAGAGAGGCCGGCTGAAATATCCCGGGGCGGGCTGACGCCGGCCAGATTCGGCGGCAATAATTCCTTTTGGACCGGCGAGCCGACCAGAAGATTCAGGTAGTTTTCATCCTGCGCGACCATTTGCGTGTAGCGGGCGACATCCCCTCTGGCCGTATCCACCTGGGTCTGAGCCCGGCGCAGATCCAGCTCTGAGGCCAGTCCGACTTCATGACGCTTGCGGATCATTTTGTAGGCCGCTTCCTGCGCCGAAAGAGTGGAGGAAACGAGGCTCAGGGCCTCCCGGTCCGCCGCCAGCGTCCAATAAACCTGCGCCACCGCGGCCACCAGCAGAATCTGCGCGCTGCGGCTTGCCTGATCCGTGGCCAGGTATTGTTCCAGGGCCTGGTCTTTCAGGCTGCGGATGCGTCCGAAGAAGTCGATTTCCCAGGCGGCCATTCCCAGGTTGACGCCGAACTGTTCGGCGGTGACGGAGTTGCCGGAAGAGGAAAGATCGGCCGGGATTCTTTCCCGATACCAGACGCCCGAGGCGTTGATCGAAGGCAGCAGCGAGGCCCGTCCGATGCCGTACATGGCTCTGGCCTTGTCCACGTTCAGCGCCGCGACCCGCAGATCACGGTTGTTTTTCAAAGAGTCGGCGATGATTTCCCGCAGGCGCTGATCGGTGATAAATTCGCGCCACCCCGGTTGAGTCGTCTCCAATGCCTGTTTCTCTTCCCCATAAGATTGGCCTGCCGGCCACTCGTTCGGCACCGGGGCTTCCGGACGCTCGTATTTCGGCGCCATCGTGCAGCCCGCCAAAAGAACCATCAGGATCAAAAGCCATTTTTTATTCATGTTGCTCAACCTCTGAAGCATCCGCTTTATCCGTACGGCTTGATTTTTTCTTCCGGCGTCCGGTCAAAATGGTTTGCCGTAAATGTTCAAAAAGAGAAGGCGCGCCGGTTTTACCCGCGTCCGTTTTCAGCTTTCTGCCGAACAACGTTTCAATCAGAACGTAAAACAGCGGCGAAAAAATCACCACCAGCAGGGTTGCCGTGATCATGCCGCCCAGCACGCTGGTGCCGATGGCGTTTTGCGCGCCCGCGCCCGCCCCGGTAGTCATGGCGAGCGGCAGGACGCCGAATCCAAAGGCCAGCGACGTCATCACGATCGGACGAAAGCGCAGCTTCGCCCCTTCCAGGGTCGCCTCCAGAAGCCCCATGCCGCGCTCCAGACCGCTCTTGGCGAACTGGACGATCAGGATGGCGTTTTTGGTGGTCAGCCCCAGTGTGGTGAGGAGTCCGATCTGAAAATACACGTCATTGGCGAGCCCGCGCGCGCTGGACGCGATAATGCCGCCGATGACGCCCAGCGGAAGCACGAGCAGAATCGAAATGGGGATTGTCCAGCTTTCGTACAGAGCGGCCAGACACAGAAAAATCACAAAAATGGAAAAGGCGTACAGCAGCGGCGCCTGGGTGCCGGCCATCCGCTCCTGGTAGGAAAGGCCGCTCCAGTCAAAGCCGAAGCCGGAAGGAAGTTTTTCCATGGCCTCCTCCATCGCCTGCATGGCTTCTCCCGAACTGCGTCCCGGGGCCGGTTCTCCCCAGATGTTGATGGAAGGAAAGCCGTTGTAGCGCGTGAGCCGGGGCGGCCCCGACGTCCAGCGGCCCGTGGCAAAGGATGCAAAAGGCACCATTCGGCCCTGCGTATTGCGGACATAGAGATTTTCCAGATCTTTGGGCAGCATGCGGTACGGGGCGTCGGCCTGAATATACACTCGTTTGATGCGCCCGCCCTGAATGAAGTCGTTGGCGTAGGCGCTGCCGAAGGCGGCGGACAGCGTCCTGTGGATGGATGAGATGGGAACCCCCAGTGCGCCGGCTCTTTCCCAGTCCACGTCGATGCGGTATTCCGGGACGTCTTCCATGCTGTTGGGCCGGACTTTGGCAACCCGCGGATCCTTTGCCGCGAGGCCGAGAAGCTGGTACTGGGCGTTCGTCAGTGCCGAATGCCCCACCCCTCCGCGGTCAAGGAGCTGAAAATCGAACCCGATGGACGTGCCCAGTTCAATGACGGACGGAGGCTGGAAGGTAAACACCATGGCGTTGCGGATACCGGAAAGGGCGAACATCGCCCGGCCGGCAATCGCCTTCGCTTTCAGATCCGCCCGGTCGCGCAGATGCCAGTCCTTCAGCCGGATAAATACCATGCCGTTGTTCTGCGAGCGTCCGGAAAATCCGATGCCGGTGATCGTCATCAGCGATTCCACGGCTTCTTTTTCATTTTCCTCAAAGTATTTTTGGATCTGCGTCGTGATTTCTCCGGTTTGTTCCAGCGTGGCGCCGGTGGGCATGATGACCTGTGCCAGCAGGATTCCCTGATCTTCATCCGGCAGGTAGGCCCTGGGCATGCGCAGAAACAAAACGCCCATGACCGCGACGATGACCAGAAAGACGACCAGGTAGCGTTTTTTCCGGGAAAGCGAATGGCCGACCAGTCCGACGTAACGGTCGCGCAGTCTGAAAAAAACGCGGTCAAACCACAGGAAAAACGGCCGGGCGAAAGAGGCGGCGTTTTCCGCCGGCTGATGTCCGGCCTGGACGGGCTTGAGGAGCCCGGCGCACAGTACGGGCGTCAGAATCAGGGCGACGGCCACCGAAAGCAGCATGGCCGACATGATCGTGATGGAGAACTGGCGGTAGATGATGCCGGTGGAGCCGGGAAAAAACGCCATCGGGCCGAAGACGGCGGAGAGCACCAGACCGATGCCGACCAGCGCGCTGGTGATTTGCTCCATGGATTTGGCCGTGGCTTCCTTGGGGGAAAGCCCTTCCTCCGTCATGATGCGCTCCACATTTTCGACGACGACAATCGCGTCATCGACCAGCAGGCCGATCGCCAGCACCATGGCGAACATCGTCAGCATGTTGACGGTAAAGCCGAAAAGCGCCAGCACGGCGAAGGTTCCGAGAAGAACCACCGGCACGGCGATGGTGGGGATCAGCGTGGCGCGGATGCTGCCCAGAAAAAGCAGCATGACCAGAAACACCAGCACAATGGCGATCACGAGCGTCTTGATCACTTCATTGATGGACACCTTGATGAAGACCGTGGAGTCGTTCGGATAAACGACTTTCATTCCGGGAGGGAAAAAGCGGCTCATCTCGGCCATTTTCGCCTTGACCGCGTCGGCCGTGTCGAGCGCGTTCGCGCCCGGCGACTGGCGGATGGCGATGCCCGCTGAAGGCTTGCCGCTGTATGAAACCTGAATGTCGTAAATCTCCGTTCCCAATTCCGTTCGTCCCACGTCGCGGATGCGAACCACGGAGCCGTCGGGATTGGTCCGAATCGGGATGGCGGCAAATTCTTCCGGAGTGGAAAGCATGTTCTGGACGACGATGGACGCGTTCAAGCGCTGGCCGGGAACGGCGGGCGCCCCGCCGAACTGGCCGGCGGATACCTCCACATTGTAGGCCTTGAGCGCGGCCAGAACATCGTCAACCGTCAGATGATACTCCGTCATTTCATTAGGATTGAGCCAGACGCGCATGGCATAGCCGCCGCCGAAAACCTCCACCTCGCCGACGCCGGGGACGCGGGCCATAATTTTTTCCAGGTTGGACTTGGCGTAATCCCTCAGGTCTGTTCCGTCCATCGAGCCGTCTTCTGAAATCAGCCCGACGATCATCAGATAGTTCCGTGTGGATTTGCTGACCTGCACTCCCTGATTTTCGACGACGTCGGGAAGGCTGGGCAGAGCGGACTGGACCTTGTTTTGCACTTTGGACCAGGCAATGTCCGGGTCCGTTCCCGGAGCGAACGTCAGCTCCAGACGGGAGCCGCCCGCCGAATCGCTGGAGGCGGACATGTAGATCAGATTGTCCAGACCGGTCATCTTCTGCTCGATGACCTGCGTCACGCTGTTTTCAACCGTTTCGGACGAGGCTCCCGGGTAGGAGGATGAAATCGCGATGGAGGGAGGCGCCAGCTGCGGATACTGGGAGACGGGCAAAATATAGATCGCGATAACGCCCAGCGCCATGACGACGATGGCGATGACCCAGGCGAAAACGGGACGGTCCAGAAAGAATTTGGATAGCATTTACGCCTCCGTTACCGGGTCTGATCGGGCGGGGCCGGGTTTTGGCCTTTCCCGTTCGTTTTCGCGGAAGGTTTAAAAGAAACGGCTCTGACGGGGGCGCCGGGCTTTACTTTCAAAATACCTTCGACAATGACGCGCTCTCCGGATTCCAGGCCCGAGGTTGCCAGCCATGCGTCGCCGACCGTCCGGTCCAGCGTGAGGGGCCGCTGCTGCACGATTCCTTTCGAATCCACGACAAAGGCAAAAGGATTTCCCTTGAGATCGCGGGAAACCGCCTGCTGGGGGACGAGGATCGCGTTTTTGCGGATTCCCTCCTGAATGACCGTGCGGACGAACATGCCCGGCAGCAGAATGCCTTTCGGATTGGGAAATACCATGCGCAGGACAACCGATCCGGTGGTCGGATCGACGGTGACGTCCTGAAACTGAAGGACGCCTTTCCAGGGATACTCCGAGCCGTCTTCCAGCAGAAGCCGGACGCCATCGAGGTGCTTCATGCTGTGTTCGATGCGGCCTTCCTGAAGCTGGCGGCGCAGGCGAAGAATTTCAGCCGTGGACTGAGTGACATCCACATACATGGGATCAAGCTCTTGAATCGTGGCCATGGGCTGCGGCTGGTGCGTGGTCACCAGCGCGCCCTCCGTGACGCTGGACCGGCCGATGCGCCCGGAAATGGGCGCCCCAATGGCGGTGTGCTGCAAGTTGATGCGGGCCGCTTCCACGGTGGCCTTTCCGAACTGAATATCCGCCTGGGTCTGCTTCAGCGCGGCGGCTGCGTCATCATAGTCCTGCTGGCTCACGGCTTTTTCGGCCAGCAATTCCTTCAGGCGGGCGGCTTTGAGCTGAATGGTGGACAACTGCGCTTCCGAGCGCGCAAGCGAGGCTTTCGCGTTGTCGAGCGCCGCCTGGTACAGGGAGGAATCGATCTGAAAAAGCACCTGTCCGGCCCGGACATTGGCGCCTTCCGAGAAGAGGCGCTTCTGGATGATGCCGGCCACCTGGGGGCGCACTTCCGCGACCAGATGGGCCGAAGTCCTTCCCGGCAGTTCGGTCGTGGTGGCAACGGACTTTGCCTGAATGGTCACCACGGAAACTTCCGTCGGGGGAGGGGGCCCTCCCTTGCCCTTGTCCGAACAGCCGTTCAGGAGAAATCCCGCGGCGAGAAGACTGATGAAGATCATTCGTAAGGCGATGGCGTAAATCTGCATTCGGCACCTCTGTTTTTATTTTTTGATGGCATCCCAGCAAGCCTGGGTAACCTCTTCAATCATTTCTTCATCCAAATGAATAAAACCAAAAATATGATCGCGCAGCAGCGAGGGCAGCGGACCGAAAGCCAGGGCAAACAGCGCGGGCATCGGCAGGGCTTTGAGAATCTCTTGCCGCGTGCCCTGCTCGAATATGTCGATCATCATCCTGTTTCTGTCCGATTTCTCCAAAAGCCGTTCCTTGCGGTGGGACATTCCGTAGGGGGAGTTGAAAAACTGCTCCATGTAGCGAAAATGAAGGGGATGTTCCATGAAATATTTCAGGAGTTTTCTGTTCATGTAAAGAAATTTTTCCCGAATGGATTCTTCGGCCGGATATTCTTTAAGAATCATTTCATTGATTCTGGATTCCAGATCGCGGTGCAGGGCGA
>JAQUVQ010000093.1 GCA_028693285.1 Smithellaceae bacterium | reverse complement strand
GCCTTATTCGGAGATTTCTTTAAGACATCGGACCAAAGCGTGTATTCATTTTTCCACACCTTATTCCGCTGGTAGGTCAATCCGGCATTAACGGCGGACAGAATTAAAAGCAGAACGACTGCAAGGAGGAAACAGCGGCCTTTTAAGAAATAAAAACACGCGGCGGTCAGCGCAAGAAAAAAACCATATCCCGGCAGATACGTCCGGTGTTCAAAAATAACATTCTGGGAAATGGGAACAATGCTCGATTCCACGGAAAGCGTCAGAAAAAACCAGAGTATGCCGAAGGATATCAGGCGGTATCTTTTAAACAGCATCAAGCCTGCCGCCAATATTCCCATCAGCATTGAAAAGCTGAGAAAAGTCTTCAGATGAAAGAAACTGTTTGAAAGAGGGTAATGATAATCAAGATTCTGCTGAACCGGCAAAATGAACAATCGAAGATATGTCAGTATGACGCTGAACTGGGTATAAAGATATTCCTTCATCGAAATGGAATAATCATATCCCTGGATCGGCGGCACCGGGTCAAAGCTTTTGAAGGATACGATTCGAAGCGTCCAAAAAAGAAAGACCAGCAGGATCGCGACGGATAGAAGGATGCTTTCATCTTTTAACCGCCACTGCCGGAAAGTGGTTTTAAAAAAACAGAAGTCATACAAAAGAATGGCGAAAGGCAGCGTAAAAACCATCTCCTTTGTCCGCATGCCCAGCAACGCGCAGAGGAAAGCGCCGCCGAACAACAGCCATGAAATCGTCCGATCTCCCTGCCAGAGCTTTCCCCGGGCAAAAAGCGCCACGGCCAGAAGATAGAACAACGTTGCCAGGGAAGCAAACCGCTGAACAATATAGGTCACCGATTGCGTGGCCAGGGGATGGGTTACAAAAAGCAGACCGGTCAGAAAAGCCACGGTGGCCCTGTGCCTGCTGATTTCCGTTTTGCTGATCGCCGGCGTTGAAAGCGTCAACCAGGTCAGCCACCAGACAAGCAAGGCATTGGCCAGATGAATGACCAGGTTGACCAGATGATATCCCCGGACATCCAGACCGTGAATCTGATAATTAAGATAAAAAGTAATGATCCCCACCGGCCGGTTGGGAAAAAGACGAAGCCAATCCGAAAGGGTGGACGCTCCCTCCGTGACACTGCTGTGAAATACATTGTCATCGTCAAAATGAAAGGAACAGTCGAAGGAATTGGAATAGGCAATAACACCCGCAAGGATAATAACCAATATCAGCAGCAGATTGGCATGTTTGTTTAGAAATTCCGATTTTCCATTCAATATCATTGCTCCAGACACAAGAAATGATCGTCGCCATTATCGCATGCAGTTCAGCTTTGTCCTGAGGACGGCAACCATAAAAACCTGTAAATGATGAAAAGCTTCCCCATAATCTTTGATCGGTCACTTTAAATTAATATTTCATTTTCTCCATAGTGGTAAAAGGCTCTGACGTATCATTTAAACCGAAAGAAGAAGGATATTCAGAAACAGAATGATGGCCGCTTTTTTGTAAATCGATGCTCGTCTTTTGAACATAACAATTCCTGCTCCTGAGGAAAAAACCTGCATAGGGAAATCCTAGCGATAGTTGAAATAGTGATAAAAAAAGGCTGGTGTGGATAAACCAGCCTTTTTTGACCCAGCATAACTTGTGTTTAAAATTTTTCTATCTGATAGTACCGCTAGTCGCAATCGTAAATGTATTGTCACTCCCAATATGCTTGGCTGTCGCACCGATTAAAGTACTCGCCTCTGCACCAGTTGTTGTGATTGTTACATTGGTAGAAGGAGCAAATGTGGACTCCACCGAGTCCAATGTGCAGGCTGTAGATCCCGGATTGTCGGCAAAATACGCCTGACATGCCGTGTAGTAGCTCTTAAGTTCTGCTTTGGCCTGTGTGTCGTAGGATTTTTTTCTGTAGGATGCAAACTGCGGGATGGCAATGGCCGCCAGAATACCGATGATCGCGACGACGATCATCAACTCAATCAACGTAAAACCTTTCTGTCCTCTTTTAGCTCTGAAATACTTTAACATGGTAACCCTCCTCTTTTAAAATGACGTTTCAATTTGGTTTCTTGGTGCTGTATTCACTAACATAATCATTATGTTTTTTTCAATGATTGATTTTTTGCCGTTTCACCTCCTGCGTGTTTTCTGTAAATACTTCATTCATTGCGGGTGAAATAAAAGCAATGGATATGCCAGATAGAAATATTTTTCATTTTCCATATCAATATCATGGTCTTATAAAATTATTCATAATGCAACTCCTCATAAAAACAGGAAATCAGGCCAATAAACGGGGCATTTTCACCGGGCAGAAGTCAATTTAACCGCAATAGGTAATGGGAAAGGGGTGATGGGTGATGGTGGATAGCAACGACGTGATGAGCAATAAGCGGTTTCATGAAGGGATCGACATCTTGAAATAAAAGAATAATCATGTATGATTTAAGCGAAAGTGTATGCTCACAGGAGAATATTATGAGGACGACAGTTAACATACAAGATGATCTTATGGAAGAGCTCCTGGACATGACAAAGGCAAAATCGAGAACTAAAGCCATTGAATTATCCATCAGGGAGTATATCGAAAAGAAATCCATTGAAAATATTGTCGCCCTTAGCGGTAAAATTAATATTGATCCCGATTGGCAGAAGATGGAAGAAAATGAATTGAATGGCTGAGGCTGCACCATAGTACTTGAAAGCATGACTGAAAGCAAAAATGAGGATTATCAGCAAAACAGATCATTGATGAGGCCGCAACGGCTTTTCGAGTTCGACAAGATTTTTTACGTCAACTTTCTTCCCAATCCTCAATCTGCAAACCTTCC
>JAQUVQ010000092.1 GCA_028693285.1 Smithellaceae bacterium | reverse complement strand
AAAGCGGAAGAAGAAGCCCGGCTCTATGAAAAGCGCAATCAGATCCTCAATGAGAAAAAAGAAACCATGCTCAACGAGGCGACGCTGGCGGCGGAAGCCAAACGCAAGGAGCTGATGGAAAAGGTGCGCGTGGAAGTGGATGCGGTAAAAGCGCGCTGGCAGGACATGCTGGTTCGGGAGCAGAACGCCTTTTTCTATGATTTGCGCCAGCGGGCGGCCAGGCAGCTGTACGCCACGGCGCGCAAGGCCCTTTCCGATCTGGCGGACGCCGATCTGGAGGAGAGAATCGTCGATGAATTCCTCCGCCGGGTTCAAGAGTTGGACGAAGAAAAAAGCGCTCAGTTGCGCAAGGCGATCGGCGGCGGAGGAAACCGGGTGACGATTCAGAGCGCTTTCGGCATTCCCTCCCCGCGGCAGAAGCAGATTGAGGAAGTTCTGAAGAAGCAGATCACCAACGGATTTACCATCCGTTACCTGCACGAGCCGGATATTGTTTCGGGCATCGAAATGCGCGTCAACGGCCATAAAATCGCCTGGAGCCTGAACGAATATCTGGAAACCCTGGTGGAGAGTTTGACGGAAACGCTCCAGAAAGAAGCGCATGCGGCGTAGAAAGCAGACCGAACCCCTTAGCGGGGGGGCGCGAGGCAGAAGGCTGAAGTCTGAAAGGATGTCAGGAGGCGTAGAATGAATCAAGAGGTGAGCCAGGTGGAAAATCAGGAGCTGAAAACCTTTCTGGACGACACGTTCGATACCATGGAAAAGGTTTTGGAAGAGCAGAATCCTGAACTGAGGCAATACGAAATCGGCACCGTGCAGTTTGTCGGCCGGGACATCGCCCGGGTCAGCGGTCTGCCGCATATCCGCGCGGAGGAACTGGTGCGATTTTCCGGCAATTACATGGGGCTGGTGTTCAATATCGATCCCAAGGAAATCGGCGTGATTCTTCTGGACCCCAGTGAAAATATCCAGGTGGGCTCGGAAGTGCAGCGCACCAAGCGCGTGCTGGACGTGCCGGTGGGCGACGGCCTGCTGGGGCGGGTGGTTGATCCGCTGGGACGACCGCTGGACGGACTGGGGGAAGTGAACACCGTCATGCGCCTGCCGGTGGAGCGTCCCGCGCCCGCGGTGATGGACCGCGCCCCGGTGACGGTGCCGCTGCAGACCGGCATCAAGGTGATTGACGCGCTCATTCCCGTAGGGCGGGGCCAGCGCGAGTTGATTCTGGGCGACCGAATGACCGGCAAAACGGCGATTGCCGTCGATACCATCATTAATCAGAAAGAAACGGGAATCATCTCCATTTATTGCGCGACCGGCAAGAAAAGCGCCGATGTCGCCAAGGTGATCGCCGAACTGCGCGATCACGGAGTGATGAAATCCTGCATCGTGGTGGTGGCCACCGGCGAAGACACGCCGGGCCTGCAGTTTATTGCTCCCTACGCGGCGACCAGCATGGGAGAATATTTTGTGGAGCAGGGCCGGGACGTTTTGATTATCTATGATGATCTGACATCCCATGCGCGGGCCTACCGTGAAGTGTCGCTGCTTTTGCGGCGGCCCCCCGGAAGAGAAGCGTTTCCCGGAGATATCTTTTATATTCACTCGCGGCTGCTGGAGCGCTCCACGCATATGCGGCCGGAATTGGGCGGCGGGTCGCTGACGTCGCTTCCCATCACGGAAACGGAAGCCCAGGACATGTCGTCTTACATTCCCACCAATCTGATCTCCATTACGGACGGGCAGATTTATCTTTCGCCGGTGCTTTTCAGCAAAGGGATTTTACCGGCGGTGGATGTCGGCAAGTCCGTTTCCCGCGTCGGCGGCAAGACGCAGCTTCCCGCGTACCGATCCGTGGCGGGCGATCTGCGTTTGTCCTACTCGCAGTTTGAAGAACTCGAATCCTTCTCCCGGTTCGGCACAAGGCTCGACGACGCCACGCGGCGGACGCTGGAGCGCGGCTGGCGCGTGCGCGAAATCCTGAAGCAGGGCCAGTTCAGGCCGTTGCGGGCCTCCGAACAGATTGCCTCCCTTCTTTCCGTGACCGGGGGCGCCCTGGATCTGGTTCCAACGGAAAAGATCCGCGAAGTGGAGGCGCGTCTGCTGGAAACCGTCAACGAACAGCTTCCGGAATTGTGCGCGCGGATTGAAGAGGGAAAGAAAATGGATATGGCGGACCGCGACAGCATCATGAACAAAATCAAACCGACGATCGCGCCGTTTGAAGAGATTGAGGAAGCCAATGCAAACAACTGAGTCGCTGAAAAGGAGAATGAAAAGCGCCGGGGACCTTTTATCCGTCGTCAAGACGATGAAGGCTCTGGCTGCCGTGAGCATCCGTCAATACCAGCGGGCGGTCGATTCGCTGCGCGATTATAACCGCACGGTGGAGATGGGCCTCCAGATCGTTCTCAAGGAGCGCATGGGCGCGACGATGAAGCGGAAGAACGCTCCCATCAAACGCCTCGGCGTGATCGTGTTCGGATCCGACCAGGGGCTGTGCGGACAGCTCAATGAGCAGATTTCCGTTTTCGCGCTGGATCATATAAAAGGCACCGGCGTGAAAAAAGAAAACCGCAAAGTGCTTTCGGTCGGCGCGCGCGTGGCGGACTATGTGGAAGACGCCGGGCAGCCGGTGGATGAGCTGCTTTCGACCCCCGGGTCCACGGCGGGCATCACGCCGCTGGTGCAGGAAATCATCATGATTATCGATGAATGGCATTTTCGCGGCAACGTTGATCATTTCTATCTTTTTTACAATGAATACCTGACCGGAGCAACGTACCACCCCCATATGCTGCAGCTTCTGCCGGTGGATGCGGACTGGCTCAAACAGATCGCCAGGAAAAAATGGGAATCCAAGT
>JAQUVQ010000060.1 GCA_028693285.1 Smithellaceae bacterium | reverse complement strand
TGGCGGAGAGTGGGGGATTCGAACCCCCGTAGGAGCTTGTGGCCCCTAAATCGATTTCGAGTCGATCCCGTTACGACCACTTCGGTAACTCTCCGGATGGCGGACGGTTCAAAAAAACGGCAGAGACGCCGTCCGAAGCGCCCCTACCTTTTATTCATGGCGGAGAGAGCGGGATTCGAACCCGCGGTACACCTTTGTGGGCGTACACACGATTTCCAGTCGTGCTCCTTCGGCCTCTCAGACATCTCTCCGCGCCTCATGCATTCCTCGAGGCGGCTTCTATCCTCTTTTCCTTAAAAAATCTACTCAAAATTTCGCCGCAGGCCTGGGCGAGGATTCCCTCCGTCACCTCCACCTTGTGATTCAGGCGGCTGTCGTGCAAAACACGGTAGAGGGAAAAGACCGCGCCGGCCTTCGGATCGCGCGCGCCGAACACCACCCGCGCCAGCCGCGCCTGCAGGATCGCGCCCGCGCACATCAGGCAGGGCTCGAGGGTCACATAAAGCCGCGCGGCAGGCAGGCGGTAATTGCCCGACACCCGGCAGGCCTCGCGAATCGCGATCATCTCCGCGTGCGCCGTTGCATCGCCCGCGGAAACCGGCGCGTTATGCGCCACGGCCAGAATTTGGTCGCCGTTTGCCACCACGGCGCCTACCGGAACTTCGTCTTGCCCGAAGGCCTTTCGGGCCTCTTCGAGCGCCATGTTCATGCAGTCTTCATCCGTCAGCATCGGCTTCGCCTTGTTTTAAAGTCGTTTTTTGATTATCATACTGTTGATTTTGAGGCAAATGACATATATGATCCTGAACGCGAACGAAAGGCCATGGACGCGAAAAAAATATTCCTTTTGCCGGTGATCGTATCCCTGATGGGACATGCCGCGCTGATTGCCGCGAGCAGCATGGTGGATCTGCGCGACCGGGACAAAGCCTCGCAGCTCTTCATGGTTCAGATCGCGCCGCCTCCGGCGGCGGCCGATCCGGAAAGGGATCATTCCCCGACCGGCGAAAAAGTTGCAAAGGACAGCCAGGACGCGAAACCGGTCCCGTCGGGAGACAGGGAGGACACGGTGGACATCGGCTCCGCCGACGTCAAATACGCGGCCTACCTGTCGGGCGTCAAGCAAAAGATCATGCGCATCTGGAAATATCCCGAAGCCGCGTACCAGCAGGAGGAGGAAGGAGTGGTGGTGGTTAAAATGTCGATTGAGGCCAGCGGCCGGCTTTCGCAACTGGCCCTGATGACTTCCTCCGGCTTCATCCACCTCGATTCCGGCACGCTGGAAGTTGTCCGGGCGGCCGCGCCTTTCCAGCCGCTGCCCCGGCAGTACGACCTGTCGCGTCTGCATATCATCGCCTCTTTCAACTACCGCGTGGAACCATAGTAGATACCTCGGGAATTCGCGCAAAACGGGAAAAGCACACACCTCTTGGGGAGAAACATGAAAGAAAACAAATCAAAACCGGCGGCCGCCAAAACCAAAATCCGGGAGTTTATCGAAGCGATCCTGACCGCGCTTCTGATCGCCGCTTTTATCATTTCCTTCGTCGTTCAGGCGTTCAAGATTCCCTCCGGCTCGATGATTCCGACGCTGCTCGTCGGCGATCACCTGTTCGTGAATAAATTCATTTACGGCGTCAAGCTCCCGTACTTCCGCACCACCATCATCCCGGTCACGGATCCGAAGCGGGAGGACGTCATTGTGTTCATTTATCCGGAAGACCGCTCCAAGGATTTCATCAAGCGCGTCATCGGCGTCGCGGGCGACAAAATTGAAATGAAAAACAAGAAACTTTTCATCAATGACCGGCCCTACGCGGACCCCAACGGTCATTACACCGACCAGGCGATTTTTCCGGCCGAGGCACAGCCGCGCGACAATTTCGGCCCGCTGGTCGTTCCCCAAGATTCGTTTTTCGTGATGGGCGACAACCGCGATCACAGCCTGGACAGCCGCTTCTGGGGATTCGTCGATCTCAAGGACGTCCAGGGAAAAGCCTTCATTCTCTACTGGTCGTGGAACCACGAGGAGCGAAACGTCCGATGGAACCGCATCGCCCGGCTGATACAATAGAAAACCATGTTGAAAAATCCGCATGAAACCGGTGGCCTTCCGGCCCGCCGCCTGCTCGCCTGGTACAAACGCTGCGGGCGGACTCTGCCCTGGCGGGAGACGGCCGATCCCTACCGCATCTGGATTTCCGAAATCATGCTGCAGCAAACCCGTGTGGACACGGTCATCCCCTACTACGAGCGTTTTCTGAAACAATTCCCCGACGTCTTCGCGCTGGCCCGCGCCCCCCTGCAGGACGTGCTGAAAGCCTGGGAAAATCTGGGCTACTATTCCCGCGCCCGGCATCTGCACGAGGCGGCAAAGATCATCACCGGCAGGTTCGGCGGGCGAATTCCCAACACGCTCGAAGCCATCCGGACGCTGCCCGGCATCGGCGACTACACGGCCGGGGCTATCTTAAGCATCGCTTTCGAAAGGGCCGTTCCGGCCGTGGACGGCAATGTCCGCCGGATTTTGAGCCGCGTTTTCGCCGTCGCCAAACCCATCAACGATCCCGGGGAACACAGGCATTTTTTCGAGCTGGCCGCATCCCTGGTTCCGAAGAAACGCGCCTCCGGCTTCAACCAGGCCCTGATGGACCTGGGGGCGACGGTCTGCCGCGCGAAAAATCCGGACTGCGGCGCCTGCCCCCTGGCGTCGCTCTGCCTGGCCCATCACCGTCATCTGCAGGACAGGCTGCCCGTCATGCGCAAGGCCCCCGCAATCCCGCGCCGTCAGTCAGTCGCCGCCGTCCTCAGAAACGACAAAGGACGGCTTCTGGTGGTGCAGCGGCCGGCCGAGGGCCTGCTGGCATCGTTTTGGAAACTGCCGGGCGGTTTTTTGAAAGATCATGAAAACCCGGAAGCCGGTCTGCGCCGTCTTGTCCGGGAAGAACTGGGTCTTTCCATCCGCGTCGGGAAAAAAATCGCTTCCGTGGATCATGCCTACACGCATTTCCGCGTGACGCTTCATGTTTACGAGGGATTTCTGTTCAATGGAAAACCGGCGGCAAAACGTTGCCCCAACCGGCAATGGGCCGCCGCGGCGGATTTGAAAAAACTGCCCCTGTCCAAAATCGACCGGATGGCGGCAAAGCTGATCTGAGCACCCCGTCAGCCTTCCGGCATAAGCGGAAAACTCCGGCCGGCGTTTACCGCTTCGGCTTTCGGTTTTCTGACTCAAACTTCTTCAAAATGGGAATCCGCAATCCCGTCGAGCAATTGAAGCGAATTGATTTTCACCGCAATCACTTCCACGGAGGAACCGGCAAGAAAATCCTTCAGGTCGGGATGGCGCCGGCACAGGGCTTCCAGAGCCGCTTTTTTTCCGGGCTCATCCAAATTGCGCCGAACCGTTCCCGTGACGGTCAGCGCCCTGGTAGCCGCCCCCCGGCCTTCGGCGCTGTCTGCTCTGGAATCGATCAGAAGACTGACGGACGGATTGGCCGCCAGGTTGCGGTATTTTTTTGTGTTCTTGTCCGTGGCCATGTAAAATTCCGTGCCGTCTTCACTTGCGGCATACGACATCAGCGAGCAGTGAGGCCCGCTTTCCGACACGGTGGCCAGAACGCACAACCGGTTGGACTCGATCATTTCCAGCATATCCCGTCGCATCTTTTTCACCCCTTCGACCCGCAGAATGATGCAGATTCAATACAGGACCGGCCGGAATATGCAAGTTGAATTATTTCAAAATCATGATAGGGTCACCGCGTAAAATTCGGAAATACGCATGCCGCGGGGAGGTATTTGCATTTTGAAGAAGAATCTGATCACCCTCAATGAATTTGAAGGAGCGTCTCTGCTCAGGCAATCGGGGATTCCCGTCATTGACGGCATTCCGGCCCGCACGGAGGAGGAAGCGGCGGCGGCGGCCGAAAAGCTCGGATTTCCGGTTGCCTTGAAAATTTGTTCCGAGGCCGTTGTGCACAAAACCGAAAGGGGAGGCGTCGCTCTCAACATTCAGGATACTGCCGCCCTGGACGGGGCCGTGAGGGAAATGAAAAATAAATTTGCCGATATTCCCTTCGCGGTTCTGGTGCAGAAGATGGCCCCTTCGGGCGCCGAACTCATTCTGGGGTGCCGCCGCGATCCAGTTTTCGGCCCGATTGTTCTGGCGGGCATCGGCGGCATTTTTACGGAAATCCTGCGCGACACGGTCATCGACCTTGCCCCCGTGGATGAGAAGGCGGCGCTGGCCATGCTTCGGCGCCTCAAAGGCGCTCCCCTGCTGGAAGGGTACCGGTCCCGGGAGCCTCTCGATATCGCCGCCGCCGCAAAAGCCCTGTCCGCACTTTCCTGTCTTGCCGCGGAGCGCGCGGATCTTCTTGAAATCGACGTCAACCCCTTCATCGTTTATCCGCGGGGCGCCGTGGCCGTCGACGCCCTGGTGAGACTGGATGCCGGCCCCGCCGCCGTTCCCCGCAAGCGCACCAGCCCGGCCACCGTCGCGCCTTTTTTCCAGCCTTCGTCGATGGCCGTGATCGGGGCCTCGCGCAGCCCGGGAAAAGGCGGCAATATCATTTTGCGAAACCTGCAGAAGGCCGGCTACAGGGGCGCGCTTTATCCCATCAATCCGACCGTCAAGGAAATCCTCGGCCTTCCCTCCTATGCGAGAGTGAGCGACGTGCCAAAGCCCGTCGAAACCGCCATGGTCGTGATTCCCAAGACGGCCGTGCCCGAAGCGCTGGCGGACTGCGCCGCAAAGGGCGTGACCAATATCATCCTGAGCACGGGCGGCTACTCGGACACGGGAGAGGAAGGGGCCAAAGAACAAAAAATCATCATCGATATGGCCCGCAAGGCCGGCATTCGGGTCATGGGACCCAACAGCATCGGCACGATCAACCCGTCGGCCGGCATGTCCACCTCCATCGTCGGCCTCGATCCGATTCGTCCGGGCGGTGTTTCCATCATCGGCCAGTCCGGCGTTTTCTCGTCCGGGTGGGCCCGCTGGATCGCGGACACCAAGCCCTTCGGTCTGGCCAAAGTGGCCTGCATCGGCAACAAGGGAGACATCAACGAAAGCGACCTGCTGGAGTACCTGACCGGGGATTCGGCCACCCGCACCGTCGGCATGTACCTCGAAGGCGTGGTGGAAGGGAAACGGTTCATTCGCGCCGCGGCCGCGGCATCCAAAACAAAACCCGTGGTGGTGATGAAAGCCGGACGGAGCGAAGCCGGGGCGGCCGCCGTGGCGTCGCATACCGGATCGCTGGCCGGATCGGACGCGGTATTTGACGCGGTCTGCCGCAGAGCAGGTCTTCTGCGGGTGCAAAACTCCGAAGCTTTTTTTGACGCTCTCGCGGCCTTTGAAAAACTCCCCCTGCCGCGCGGAAACCGCATGGGCGCGCTCTCGATCACCGGCATGGGCTGCGTCGCCGCCACGGACGCCGCCGAGGAATGCGGCGTCGATCTCCCCGCGCTGCAGAAGGAGACTCTCAAAAAGCTGGGCGAGGTCATGCCGGTTTGGGCGCCGGTGCGCAATCCCATCGACACCTGGTCCGCCATCGAGCAGCACGGGTCAAAGAAGGCCACCAGCCACATCGCCCGCTGCCTGATGGAGCAGCCGGATGTCGACGCCCTTCTGATCACCTTCGTGCTCATGCCGGAAAGCATGTTCGATATCTCCGAAGCCTTCACCGAGATTTTCCGGCGCCACCCGCACAAGCCGGTCTTTGCCAGCTACTACGGCGGCACGGCAAGGGAGATCGCCCATATCCACGAGGGCTTCGCCGCGCTGGGCGTTCCCTGCTATCCTACGCCGGAGCGCGCCGTCTTCGCCTTTGGCCGCATGGTGGAATACGCCCGGTTCCGGGGCGTCATTCGGAAATAAGCGCCGGGATTCCGGGCAAATTTCGCCGACACTTCCGATTGACGAATGCCGGGAAATATGCGAGATTGCAAACCATAATTCATCAAATGGAGGATACTATGATTAACCATGGAAGAAAGCTGTTTTTCGCTTTAGTGGTTGCTTTATCGTTGACGGTTGTTGCGGAGGCGAACGCTTTTGAACTGGGCGCAAGAGCCTACCTGTGGTTTCCCGATCTTAAAAAAGCCGATGTCCAGACCATCGCCAACGGCATAGAGGGCTCGGACATCAGCGCGACGGACATGCTGGGGGTCGGAAATAAAATTACGTATTCCGTAGAGGCATACGGGGGCTTCGGAAAAAATCACGTAAGCCTGATGTACACGCCTTTCGGTTATACGACGGATGCCATTCTTGCAACGGCTCTGACATACAACGGCATTCCTTACAAGGCCGGCGACACCGTTCATACGGATATGGGATATTCCATGTTCGATCTCAAATACCAGCGCGATCTGATCAATCTGGAAAACGTCCTGGCGGGGTTTTCACTGGGAGGAATCGCCCAGATCAAGTATTCCACGGGCAGCTTTAAGCTGAACTCGGCCGGAAAATTGGAACAGGACCGATCCTTCAATTCCATCATTCCGATGATCGGCGTCGGCGCCCACATCGGGCTTTTGGCCAACCTGCTGGAAGCCCGCGCCCAGGTGACCGCAGGCGGGTACAGCTCTGAAAACTATTCCTATGAAGCCTTGGCGGATGTGTCCCTTACCCCCTTTCCGTTTCTCGACATCCACGCGGGCTACAGGCTCCTCCAGCAGAAAATGGATGTCAACGATTACAAAATGGACACCCTCTACTCAGGGCCCTACATCGGCCTGTCGGTTGGGTTCTAAAGACATTAAGACGCATCAGCCCGGCCTGAGCGGCAAAGCATTGCCGTGCGGCCGGGCGGATGCAACAAACCATTCCGGACAAAACACCGTAAGTCCGCCCAATCCCTTATTCCTGCCCGTTTTCCAGCTGCCTTTTTCCTGCTGCCTTTTTCCTGCTTGACAAAAGCCGCCTTTTTGCGTTGTATGGCGGCGCGAAAATTCGACTTCAGGCAGGTATTCTTATGGAACGCTTCTTCGATCCGCAATCGGTTGTTGTCGTTGGCGCCTCAAACACCCCCTTCAATCTGGGCTCCACCATCTGCAACATGCTCAAAGATTATCTCCATTATGACGGAAACGTCTATGCCGTGAACTCCAAAGGAGAGACGGTAAACGGCTATCCGGGCTATTCATCGATCCCGGATTTGCCCCAAACCCCCGATCTGGCGGTCATTATCGTGGCGGCCAGGCACGTTCCCGGCATCATTCGGGACTGCGCCCGCAAAGGCATCCGGCACGTCGTGATTGAAAGCGCCGGTTTTTCCGAAGGCGGGGAAATCGGCGAGGCGATGCAGCGCGAAATCGATGCCATTGCCCGGCAAAACGGCATCCGCATGCTGGGGCCCAACTGCCTGGGGACCTTGAGCTCGCGCAACAAGTTCTGCTGTTTTTACGGCGTCAACCCGAGCCTGGTCGAGATGAATCAAATTTTCGAGTCTCCGGGCAGCATCTCCTACATCATCCAGAGCGGCGGCGTGGTCGTCCTGACGCTGGAGTCTCTGTACTACGACCTGGTCGGCGTGAACAAAGTGGTCAGCATCGGCAACAAGTGCGACGTGGACGAAGCGGATCTGATCGAATATTTTCAAAAGGACGAAACGGAAGTCATCGGCATCTATCTGGAAAATATCGCGGACGGCCGCAAGCTCATGGAGGCGGCCCGGAAATCCCGCAAGCCCGTCCTGGTTTACAAAGTCGGCAAAACCAAAGAAGGCGCGCAGGCCGCCATGTCGCACACGGCTGGCATGGCCAATAACGACCGGATCTTCGATGCCGCCTGCCGACAGGCGGGGATCATCCGCCTCCAGTCCATCGACGAACTCCATTCGCTCCCCAAGATATTCACCGAAATGCCGCTGCTGAAAGGAAAGCGGATCGCGGCGTTTACCAATTCCGGCGCCTTCGGCGGGATTTCCGCGGACCTGCTGGTGCAGGCGGGTCTGCAGATGGTTCGCCTGTCCCCGCAAACCCAGGAGAAGCTGAAAAAAGTCGGTCAGGTCTTCAACATAAAAAATCCGGTGGACATCGGCCCCGCGCCGCCTCAGACGTACCTCGACATTTTCGAGATACTGCTCTCCGCGGAGGAAGTGGACGGCCTTCTGCCCCTGCTCAGCGTCTGGCAGCCTTTTGTGATCGACTGCCTTCTGGAGCTGATGAAGATCTGCAAGCGCTACGAAAAGCCCGCCGCCATCTACACGCCGAATGCCATCTCCAAATCCGTTGCCATTCGGGCCAGGCACCGCCTTCCCATCTTTGAGACAACGGAACAGGCCGTGCGGGCCCTGTCCGTTTCCCAAACGTACTTCGCCTCTCTTTTGAAAAGGAATTTGACCGGCGACAGACCTTTGTGGGGCGCCGGCTTGAACACGGATCATCGCTCAACCGGGGAGGCCTTGTCATGACCGGCAAAAAAGAAAAAGAAATAAAAGACATGCTGCTGAAAGCTATTGCGGGCAGCCAGCTGGCCCTTTCAGAGTTTGAATCCAAGAAAGCTGTCGCCGCCGCCGGCGTGCCCGTAACCCGTGAAGCGCTGGTTCAATCGCGCGACGAAGCCATGTCAAAAGCGGAGAAAATCGGTTTCCCCGTAGTCCTCAAGGGATCATCACCGGAGCTGACGCACAAGACCGAGATGGGAATGGTCCGCGTGAATCTTAAAAACAAGGACGAGGCGGCCGCGGCCTATGATGAACTGACGGGAAAGGGAATTGCCCTGGAAGGCGTTTTGATCCAGGAAATGGTGAAGGGCAACCGGGAATTCGTCATCGGTCTGATCCGCGACCCGCATTTCGGCCCCTGCGTCATGTTCGGCCTGGGCGGCATTTTTACGGAAGCCATGAAGGACGTCAGTTTCCGTGTCGCGCCTCTCACCGAAGAGGACGCCCGCGAAATGATCGGCGAAATCCGCGCGGCAAAGCTTCTGGATGCCTTCCGGGGTGAAAAAGCCGTTGACCGCGAAATACTGGTTCGCGCTTTGGTGGGGATAGGCAATCTGGGAATGAAGCACGAGGAGATTGCCGAAATCGACATCAACCCCCTGATTGTGAAGGACGGCAAGCCGGTGGCCGTGGACGCCCTGGTGATTCTGCAGGCCCCCCGCGCCTGATGAACATCCATGAACCTTGAACTTTGATGCACCTGTAAAAAGTCATAATTTACCCACATTGTCATGGTGAACTCGTCGAACCATGCAGTAGCATCGAATACTTAAGATCACCCTTCGACGGGCTCAGGGTGACAAATGTGACTTTTTACGAGTTTGTCAACTTTGAGCGGGCCGCTGTTTTTTTGCGGCCCGTTTTCTACTCTTCTTTTTTAATCCAGACGCCGATATCTTTGTAAGTTTCCCGAAGCGAGCGGTGGCGCTCTCTTTGGGCGCTGTATTCCGCAACCTTGGGTTTGAGCCAGCCTTCAAAGTGCTCGACAAAACCCCTGGCGGTAAACCGTTTGGAATCCCGATAGTCAATCCATTGGCCGTCCCGGTATTCGCCTGAGCTTTCGCACAGGACGCAAACCTTTCGCCCGTCCTGAATAAAAAAAAGATCGCTGCCGCAGGAAGGACATTGCAGGGTTTTGCAGGGAAAGTAGGCGGCGGAATTTTCCCCCAGGGCGTCGGCCAGTCCCTGCGCCACGGGCTGGTATTTCACATCAAGACTTTCGCCGGGCAACGCGGCTTCAATAAAGGCGCTTCCCCGAAAGTCGAAGCCCATCATGCGAATCACGGCGTTGACCAGAGACTGCGTTACTCCCCGCCAGCTTTCAATGCCGCCGAAAATCGCGCTGACCGCCCGAATTTTCCGGAAGTCGGGCTGGAACACGGCCATGCAGGCCAGGCGGTCGGCAAACAGCTTGAACTGCCCGACCGGCCCCAATACATAGGTCGGTATGGAAAAGATGATTCCGTCGAACCCTTTCATTTTTTCAAGAATAAAGTACAGATCGTCCTGGACGCGGCAGCGGTGCTCCGGATTGAGGCAGCGGTAACAGCCCGTGCAGGATTTCAAGGCAAAGTCCGTAAGACGAAGCAAACTAATGGAATCGGCGCGGGCGCGAAGGGCGATATCTTTTGCAAACATTTCACAGTTTCCCAGACGCCTGTATGAACCTGCAACAATCAAAAGTGAAGTCCCCAAATCTGCCCTCCTGATATCTAATGCTCAATTCAAAGGAATGATCAGCAATTCTCTCCAGCGCTCCCGCCATCCGCGGGTGTGGGTTGCGCCTTCGACAACGGTTATCCCGCTCGAATCCCGGCAGCCGACACGTTTTAAAAAAACCCGGGCAAGCCCGGGCGGAATGACCGTGTCCTGCGAACCCACGAAATGGCGCTGGGGAAGATCCCGGACCTTTTCGGCTGCGTCCATCGGGTTTAAAGAATCCTTCATGGCACTGACATGATGGTAACGATTCACCGCTTCCGGATCAAGATTTCCGGCCACGGTCCTCAGGCCGGCCACGTCACTTCGCCTTGCGGCAGCCAGAACCGCGACGGCCGCTCCGCCGGAATAACCGACCAGATGGATCGCTCCGGCGCCGGCCCGTCGGCGCAGTTCGTCCAGAGCCCCGTTCATTGCTTCCACCACCTCTTGCGCGAAACGCTTCTCCGACCAGTAAGCCGCATCGCAATCCGGGACGCCGTTTGCGGCATACTGTCCCGGACGAGCCAGATAAGCGACGTTTGACGCTGAATCCAGCGCCGCCAGTTCCAGAACCAGAGGGGTTCGGGGAGTGGGATCGTCCGAAAGCCGGGTGCGCGAAAGCCACGCCTGCCCGTCTCCTTCGATGTAAACATGCAGGGGATCACCCTTCTTTGTGAATCTCGTAAAGGCAGTCAGTGTTAACGATGAATTTCGAATGAAGGATTTCTCAAATCCCGCGCGGTCGGCCACACGATCGGCTGCCGCATACCGGTCGTTTTGCGAAAAAACAGCCGCGCAGCCCGCCGAACACAAAAGTAAGGCGGACAGAAAAAAGAAAGCGGCTTTTTTAGAACTCATAGCGCAGATTGACCCAGCCGTTGTGGCTGTAAAAATCCTGCTTCATTTCGAAATCGTAGTTGAGCGACACCGACCAGTTGGACTCGGTCATGATCGTCAGCTTCGCGCCGATGTTGCCGCTGGTCCGCGGCGGCTCAAATCCTGTCGTGACAAATGAAGCGCCTCCCCCGGTGAATGTCGAGGCGGCCTGCTGCGCGTCGCCCGCAAAGTCATAGAGCCACTTCGCGTGAATTTCCGGCGTGATTTTCAGATTCTTTTTCGAAACCGGGTAGGCGACTTTCGCGCCCAGGCCCGTCTGGAAGAGGTTGTAGCGCTGGCGGTCTATTTTCAGATTCAGAGCGCCGGCTTGTGTTTCCGTATAGTCATCCAGATTCAGGCGCATCGCCTGCACGGAGACCAGCGGCGTCAGGAGAAGCCCGGAGGCTTTGACCGTGTATCCGCCTTCGAAATAGCCGGAGTATTGATACCCGCCGTAATCGCTCTTTGCCGTCCGGTCGATTCCGGCAAAAACGATATGCCGGGAGGCGTCATACCGGTTGTAGGCAAACGACAGGATGGCGTCAAGATACCAGGCGTCTTTGGACAGACTGCCGTAAAGGCTGCCCTGGTAGCTGTCGGCGTCGGTGCGGGTGTTCACGTCGCCCGTCGTAACGTTGTTTCGGGCAAACGCGCCGCTGAAGCCCGCGATGATGTTTTGAAAAAGATATCTGTCATACCCGAAGGAAATTCCCCAGACATTCGCCGTGTAGCCTTGGCTTGCCTGCTGAGCTCCCTGGTGCAGGTAGCTGCCGAATCCCTGCGCCCAGACGCCGCCTTGGGCGGTTTCATCCCCGGTGGAGATGCCGGTCATGCCGATCCCGTCCGTCCGGGCCGCTGCAACTTGTTCGATGCGGTTCAGAACGGTGCTGGTGTATTGGCTGACTGTCCCGAAACTGGCCTGAATCGGACCGTTGTTGACGGTGGGCTGCATTTGCCCAGCGCCTGCCGGATCGCCGGATGAATCCAGTGCGCCAAGGACAAAAGCCATATCCCCCGTGGCGGTGTTCGCCAGGCTGTCCAGGACATAACCCAGCGAGGCGTTGCCGACTCTTTGTCCATAGAAGGCGGCGTCGCGAAGCGCCGTAAGGAAAAGCCGGCTGCCGCTTGTTTGGGGAGAAAAAGTGAACATGGGAAACGCAGGGTCATTAATGACGGATAGTTTTGCCGGATCAACCGTCAACGTGGTCGCATCCGCAATCAAAAACTGATCGTTGTTTTTAATGTTGGTTGTCCCGGTGGTTCTTACGGCTACCGTTGTCGTGTTGTCGGCAATAGCAACGGTTTGAGATTTGATCTGTGCGGCAGCCGGCGCATCGGTATTTAAGGAGAAAGTAAATCTGGCGCTGGAACCTGCGGGTACGTTCACATTGTCCGTCCCCGTCCCCAGATCGACCCTGCCGGCTATCTCTCCGCCGTTGACCGTCAATGTGTCATTTCCCGCGCCGGTTTTTATGGCGTAACCGGTTCCGGTTCCGATGATCGTTCCGGTGTTGACGATGAGAGTATCGCCGGCCCAGGCGGCGACGGCCGTGCCGTTGGCGCCGGGAGCCGTAATCGTGCCGGAATTGATCAACGTGTTTTTCAAGGTGCCTGGTGCCGCATGGGTATCGCCCTTGAACAGAAGCGCGATGTTTTCACTTCCGGCGACGTTAAACTTCTTTGCGCCCGCATTGGCGGTGATCGATCCGGCGTTTGTGACCGTATAGTTTTGGGACCCGACCAGGATGCCCTGCCCGCCGGCAATCGATCCGTCGGCGGCGATGTTGATCGTGTTGGGCAAGGCGGCGGGATTCAAACTTGCGCCGACTTGAAAATCCCTTCCGGCCCAGAGGGTGTTGCAGGGGCCGGTGACATTGAAGCTGGCAAATCCGTTTCCGTATTGAGCGTCCGGCGCATCGCTGAAGGTCGTTCCGTCGTTTTTCGTATAGATATAGGACTGTGACGCGTAGATGCCGACGACGACCACATTTCCCGACTCATCCGTGCCGGAAGGGGTTTTGGCCGTATCGGAGCCGCCCGCGCCGCCCAGCAGGATGAACTCGGACATTCCCTGCACTTCGGAAAGGTTCTCGGGCTTATTGGCCGCCCGGCCCCAATAATAGGTATAGCCCAACTGCGTCCAGGGATAGTTTGCCGTCATCCAGTCGGTGTAGGCCGTCTTGTAGTTGGCGAACACCGCATCCGCAGCCGCGCCGGTTCCGATGCCCGCCGCCTGGGCGGTAGCGGGGAAAGAAGCATTCGTTCCGTGTGTGGAGGGATCCGTGCTGAATTGCGTCGGGTCGGGATTCCGTGTCGGCCGCAGCATATAGGGATTAGCCGTGTTGCTGACGGTTACGGCCATTTCGAAGATGGCGTCATGATTCCCCCTGTCGTTCATGCCAAGTCCCCGTTCGACTCCTTTGACAAACGTGCCGGCGGTCAGACCCTGGCTGTTGATGAATCCCGTCATCTCCTTTCCCGTTGTAACCCAGGCGCTCATGACGTCCTTGTTGCCGAAAATGGTGTAGTTGGATCCGGCAGTCGTTATTGTTCCCCCGGAATACACACCGTTATAGGCATTTTCTGAACTGGCCGTGCGGACAATCAACTGATTTTGAGCCGGATCACCGTAATATTTCAGGCCGTAGGGATTGGCCCCGACCGAG
>JAQUVQ010000091.1 GCA_028693285.1 Smithellaceae bacterium | reverse complement strand
CACCGGTTATCCACAGGCGCCATGGAGGAAATCGTCTCCAAGCACAAGGATGTGGCGGAATGCGCCGTCCTGGGGGCGGAAGATCAGCTAAAAGGGCAGGTTCCCGTGGGCTTTGTAGTATTAAAAGCCGGCGTGGACAGAAAACCTGAAGATATCATTGCCGAACTGGTCCAGATGGTCCGAAACGAGCTGGGGGCTTTGGCCTGTTTCAAGGAAGCCGCCGTGGTGAAGGCTCTGCCCAAGACCCGGTCGGGCAAGACGCTGCGCGGAACGATGCGGAAGATTGTCGATGGCAGGGATTATGTGGTTCCTTCCACGATTGACGATCCGGCGGTGCTCTCATCGATTGAAGAATCAGCCAGAAATATCGGGTATGGGAAAAAGTAAAAAACAGGCAATGGGCTATAGGCGATGGGCGAGAAGTGAAGAGTGACGAGTGACGAGCAACGAGTTAAAAGCATGTCATGGTGAGCCTGTCGAACCATGAGGTGTAGGGAACGGGCTTGCCGCCCGCAAGGGTGGTTCAAACCGTTCCCTACGGCGTCAGAAAATATGAATCCCGGTTTTTTTGAATATTTCTTCCCGGGAAATCACACCTGTCCGCAAAATAACCGGTTGTTCCGTTGCGGCGTCAATGATCGTGGAGCCTGCGGTGCCTCTCGTGTTCCCAAGATCAACAATGGCATCAAGTCTGTCGCCGAGCTGAGCCATGACCTGATTTACCGTTGCACATTCCGGCGAGCCGGATAAATTCGCGCTGGTTGCCGTCAACGGTTTGCCCAATGCCTCGGCGATTCTCCTGGCGCCGTCATGCCCGGAAAGCCGAATGCCGATCCTTCCGGTCTTCGCCGTCAGAAGGGGAGAGACGCCGTCAGCCGCCTCAAAGACAATCGTCAGGGGGCCTGGCCAGAACTCGTCCATCAGCTTTTGGGCGGCCTTTGGAAATTTACGCACCAGCGGATGCACGTCATCAGGTCTGCCGATAATCACGGAGATGGGATTTGAAAAATTCCGGCCTTTGATCTCGAAGATTCTGCGGATGGCCTGTTCGTTGGTCGCATCCGCGCCCAGACCGTAGATCGTTTCGGTGGGATAGGCAATAACGCCGCCGCGGGAAACGATGGCGGCGGCGCTGGTGATGACATCTTTTTCGGAATGACCGGCTCTGACTTTCAGAATCATGGGCATCAGGGTCTTCCTGAATTTGGCGGATTTTACGAAGCCTTCAGGCTTCTCTGCTTTTTTTCCACGTCTCGGGCCATCTTTTTTACATACGCGGCCAGTCGGTCGTTCAGAGCTTTGTCTTCCAGCGCCAGAAAGCGTATCGCCAGCAGGGCCGCGTTTTTTGCGCCGGCCTTGCCGATGGCCATGGTGGCCACGGGAATGCCTCCGGGCATTTGCACGGTGGATAGAAGCGCGTCCAGGCCGTTTATGGAGGTGGCGTTAATGGGAACGCCGATGACCGGCAGCAGCGTTTGTGAAGCAATGACTCCGGCCAGATGGGCCGCCGCGCCCGCGCCGGCAATAATGATTTTTATGCCGCGGCCGGCCGCCGCTTTGGAGAACTTCGCCGTCCGCTCCGGCGCGCGATGCGCCGAGGTCAGAATCCTTTCGCAGCCGACGCCGAATTCATCCAGAATTTTTGTCGCTTCTTCCATTACCGGCAGATCGGAATCACTGCCCATGACCACGCTGACCACAACGGCCTTTCCGGCGCTCTTTGCCTTCATGCACACTCCTTGGATGACTGGGAAAATGAACGCCGGTTTGATTGAGCGGCGGTTCCCTCTTTTTCAAATGTGCCTGTTTCTTAACGTATTGAAACGGCTTTTGCAAGTTGGTTTTTATCTTGACATATTCGGGGATGCTCTCTAGAGTTTCCCATCGCTGATCAAAGGAGACGGACATGAAAAACAGTTTAACGGCAGTCATTGAAACCAGCAAAGGCGCCATCCGGCTTAAGTTGTTTGCGGATCAAACCCCCCTGACGGTGGGCAATTTTGTCAATCTGGCTAAGCGCGGATACTACAACCAACTGAACTTCCACCGCGTCATTTCCGATTTTATGATTCAGGGCGGCTGCCCCGCAGGAGACGGCCGCGGCGGTCCCGGCTACACCTTTCCCGACGAGTTTGTGGCGGGGCTCCGCCACAGCAAGCCCGGCATATTGTCCATGGCAAACGCCGGCCCCCGAACCAACGGCAGCCAGTTTTTCATCACGCATGTGCCGACGCCCTGGCTGGACGGCAAGCACACGGTGTTCGGCGAAGTGGAAAGCGGCGAGGATCAGAAAGTCGTCAATGCCATCGCGCAGGGCGATACCATTAGGTCCATCACGATCGAAGGCGATGCCTCGGAGCTGATGGAAAGCATCCGGAAGGTTCTGGACCAATGGAACAAGACGCTGGACGCGAAGTTTCCCAAAATGCAGAAAGCTCCGTAGCCAGGGACGTTGAATGAGAGGGCCTATTTCTTGAGAACGCTGCAAATCACACCCGAGAGCATGGTGGACCCGAAGGGAGCGGTCCGCTTCGGCACTTATCGTACGCCATTCAGGAATGCCAACATTCTTGATGCGCCCCTGTATTCTTTTCCCGTGCCGCGCTTCTGGAAGAATTTTCGTCTGAAGGAGTGGCAGCATTTCGGTATCATGACGC
Organism: Smithellaceae bacterium; assembly: GCA_028693285.1. Classification (GTDB taxonomy): domain Bacteria; phylum Desulfobacterota; class Syntrophia; order Syntrophales; family Smithellaceae; genus UBA8904. Next base: position 347 of record JAQUVQ010000091.1, on the reverse strand, counting down.
CCACGCACTATTTCGGCATGGTCATTTTTGACGCCAAATTTTCGGGTGCTTCTTTTTTCTACGTATATGACCGTTTAAAAAATATCTGTTTTGAACATCAGCGGCAGGTGAGGGGAAAATCAGTGCACGTTGCCGGCCAGCTTTATGATGACGCCTGCCGGTTCGACGCAGAGGGCTACCGCCTGCGCTTTGAAAACAAGCTGGATCATGGTTATCACCGGATTTTAGTCGATATCAAAAGCGACTCGGAATGTCCCGCCGTCAAAGGCGAAATTATCATTCATGAGGATTTGGACGCAACCGAGCCGCTCGTTCAGATTTCCCCGATCACCAACACCCGCCCGTTT
>JAQUVQ010000059.1 GCA_028693285.1 Smithellaceae bacterium | reverse complement strand
TGGCGGAAGTGCATGGGAATCGAACCCACCTGGGACGGTTCTAGCGCCCCACACTGGATTTGAAGTCCAGGAGGCCCACCAGTGACCTTGGCACTTCCTTCAAGAAAATCCAACGTTCCATTACCTTTAATTTCTTCAGACTGTCAATATCTAAATGACTTCCCCGTCCGTGAAGCCTTTTTTCGCTTGACACGAAACCGCCGCCCTTCTATACATTCCCCAAAATTTTTCAAATTTCTTTTGCGGGCGCTTTGCGGATTTTACCGACGCAGATGCGTGACGGGAAGACGGTATCGCTTCAAAAAAATTCACTGATAGGAGAAACTACATGAGAAAAGCTCTGTACCCAACGATTCTGGTTTTGTTCCTGATGTTGTGTTTGGTGTCCGCCGCCTTTGCCGGTCCGACCATTGATTCCATCCTGAAGAAAAAAGAACTCGTCGTCGGCACGTCCGCCAATCTGCCTCCTCTGTCCTTCAAGGCCAAGGACGGAAGCCTTAAAGGTTTGGATATTGACCTCGGCAAGATGATCGCGTCGGCGATGGATGTAAAACTGCGCGTCGTGGAGCTTCCCTTCAATGAACTGATCCCCGCGCTGGAAAGCGGCAAAATCGATATGATCCTCTCCTGCATGACCATCACGCCGGAGCGGAATCTGCGGGTGGTCTATGTCGGCCCCTATTTCGTGTCGGGGCAGTCCATTTTGACCACCAGGGATGTTGCCATGAACATCAACTCCATGGATGACATCAATAAATCCGATTTCAGCATTGCCGTGCCCGCCGGCACCACGACGGAGAAGATCGCGAAAGCGCTTCTGCCCAAAGCGAAGATGGTGGTTGCCGGTTCGACGGAAGAAACGCTTGATCTGCTCAGAAAAAAGAAGGTCAAAGCGCTGATGGCCGACTACCCTTACACCAGCGTGACCTCCTTCAAGTATCAGGACAAAGGCTTCGTGGCCAATCCTCCCTTCAGCGCGGAACCGATCGGGATTGCGATCCGTCCGGATGATCCGCTCTTGACAAACTTTTTGGAAAATCTGCTGTCCCTGTTGAAGGGGGATGGAATGCTGGATGGTCTCAACAAACGCTGGTTTTCTGATCCGTCCTGGATTTCCGAACTGCCGTAATTTGCAGATAGGAAAAGAATAGAAACGCCGGAATGAGCGCGCCGGGTTCAGAGGAACCGGCGCGCTATTTTTATTGCAGGGGCCTCCCGCATTCCTTGCATTTGCCGTCCGGACCGATCACGCCGATGCAGGCCTCATCGCCGCACAGGACCCTTTTCTCCCAATCCTCGCCGGATGCATCATCTTCGGGCACGGCCGGCTGTTCTTCTTTTGGGGCGGGCGGAGGATTCGTCTTCTGTCCATGGCTCTCGGGAAGTGCGCCCTCATATGGTTTGCCGCATTCCCTGCATTTGCCGTCCGGGCCGATGGTTCCGATGCAGGCCTCGTCGCTGCACAAAACCCGTTTTTCCCAGTCTTCGTCCGCATCAAAAAGAATTTCCGTCATGCCGCTCTCCGGTTTTTGAATTGATAGGGCTTCTTATGCCGGGAGCGGCAAAAAGTCAAATGCCGCGGATCATCAGCCCTTGATGCAGGCGATGGATTTGAGACGAGCCGCTTTTTTCGCGATGCCGGCGTCGTGAACCACTCCAACGACGTCATTTAAGTTTTTATAGGCTTCGGGCATTTCTTCGCTCAGCGTCCCTTTGCTTCCGGCCATCACCAGCACCCCCTGCTCCGCCAGCTCCCGGCTGATGGAACGGCCCCGGCTGGATTTGATCGCCTGCGTCCGGCTCATCACCCGCCCCGCCCCGTGGCAGGCGCTGCCGAAAGTTTCCTGCATGGCTTTTTCCTGACCGACCAGCACATAAGAGCCGGCGCCCATATCGCCCGGAATCAGCACCGGCTGGCCGACGCTCCGATAACGGGCGGGAACCGCATCATGACCCGCCGGATAGGCCCGCGTTGCGCCTTTGCGGTGCACGCAGAGTTTCTTTTCCACTCCCGCAAGGGGGAAGGATTCGATTTTGGCAATGTTATGACAGACATCATATACCAGCCGCATGCCCAGTTCGCGCGGCGCAACTCTCAGGGATTTTTCGAAAACCTCGCGCGTGAGATGCATCAGGATCTGCCGGTTGGCCCAGGCGTAGTTGGCCCCGCAGGCCATGGCCGCCAGATAGTTTTGTCCGCGCGCGGAGGATAAATAGGTGCAGGCGAGCTGACGGTCGGGCAGCGTAATGCCGGTTTCGTGCTGGTGTTTGACCATCAAGGCCAGGTAATCGTCGCAAATCTGATAGCCTAATCCCCGTGAGCCGGTGTGGATCATGACGACAACCTGCCCTTTGCGCAAGCCAAACGCCTGCGCCGCTTTTTCATCAAAGATTTCCTCAACGACTTCAATTTCCAGAAAGTGATTGCCGGAACCCAGTGTGCCCAACTGCTGCTTTCCCCGCTCGAGGGCGCGCGCGGAAACCTGCTCCGGATCCGCCCCGCCGATGCATCCCCCGTCTTCGGTGGTTTCCAGGTCCTGGCCCGATCCAAAACCGGCTTTGATCGCCCATCCCGCACCTTCTTCCAGCACTTTTTTCTGATCTTTGCCGGAAAGCCTGACATAGCCGGTGGAGCCGACGCCTGTTGGAATCCGCCGATATAAGGCCGTGGTCAAATCTTTGACGTTATCTTTGATGTCGTGAAGCGTCAGTTCCGTAGCCAAAAGCCTGCAGCCGCAGTTGATGTCGTAGCCCACGCCGCCCGGCGACACCACACCGTCATCCATATCAAAAGCCGCCACGCCGCCGATGGGAAAACCGTAACCCCAGTGAATATCCGGCATGGCCAGTGAAAAATCAACAATGCCCGGCAGGTGCGCCACATTGGCGACCTGTTTGGCGCTTTCGTCTCTGGTCAGCAGGCCGGATATTTTTTCATTGGCATAGATGATGCCCGGCACTCGCATGGCGCCCGTCCGCGGCAGCAGCCACCGATTGTCGTCGAGTTTTTCCAGCTTGATCTCAGACATCAAAGATCACCCTCGCCTTCCATCCGTTTTTTGTCTTCTCCACGCTCAACCCGTGATACGTGACGGCTTTGATCTCCGTTTTAATCAAATGCCGCTCGGAATGGTACGGCTCAACGACGCATTGCACGACAAGCTTTTTGCTACCGCACGACAAAATTGAAACGCGATTCAGCACCCGGCCCATGCCATTGAACCAATACAGAAGCTCCCGCAGAAAGTTCACCAGCAAATCCCCGGCATCCGCGCCCTGCACTGTTCTTGTTTTAACCCGTTCCTTTCCGCCGCGTTTGGTCGGGAGGTCAACATCCTGAATCATCACGTCAAACAGGGCAAGGGCGGCGTTGGCGAAAAGCTCCCTTTTCGTCCGACCGTAAATTTCCAGGCCCAGATCGGCGGTATGGTCAAAAAGTTCGTATTTTTTCACGGGGGAATTATAGCGTTGAACGGAAGGATAAACAAGGAAGAATGGAAAGCGGGCAGCGGCGTTGGACCGCTCCCCGCTTTCGGATTTTACGACTCGTCCGCCGGCGGACCTTTTTCTTCCCCGGAGCCATTGGCCTCGTCGCCTCCGTTTCCGTTGACATCGTCATCCTTGTCGTCGCCTTCCGAGGTTGTGCGGGCAACCCCGACGAGCTTTTCTTCCGGTTCCAGGTCGATCAGTTTGACGCCCTGGGTGATGCGATGATTGACTGGAACTTCCTGAACCTTCAGCCGGATGACCTTGCCGGCGTTGCTGATCAGCATGATGTTTTCTTCGCCCTGCACCTGCAAAACACCGGAAACATTGCCGATTTTTGCTACCGTTTTCAGGTTGATCGTTCCTTTGCCGCCTCTGGACTGCACGCGGTATTCTTCTATCGGCGTGCATTTTCCAAAGCCGTTTTCCGACACGGTCAGCATGAACGTTCCCTGGGCGGGAATATCCACGCCGATAACGTCGTCGCCTTCATCCAGGTTGATGCCGCGGACGCCGCGCGCCGTCCGTCCCATATCGCGAACGTCATCTTCCTTGAAACGAATCGCCATGCCCAGCCTGGTAGCCAGAAAAATGTCCTGATCGCCGTTGGTCAACTGCACATCCACCAGTTCGTCGTCATCATCAATGGATATGGCGATGATGCCCCCGGCGCGCGGATTGGAGTAGGCGGCCAGATCTGTTTTTTTGATAATGCCTTTTCTGGTCACCATGACGATAAATTTATCCGAGACAAATTCCTTCACCGGCAAGGTTGCGCTTACTTTTTCGCCGGGTGCCAGATTCACCAGATTAACCATCGCCTTGCCTTTGGCGGCGCGCCCCGCTTGCGGAATCTGGTAAACTTTTAACCAATACACCTTTCCCATGTTGGTGAAGACCAGGAGGTAATGATGGGTGGAGGCGATGAATATTTTTTCCACAAAATCTTCTTCTTTGGTGCCCATGCCGACCTTGCCCCGCCCGCCGCGGTGCTGGCTCTTGTAGAGGCTGACGGCGTTGCGCTTGATGTAGCCGGTATGCGAGATGGTGACCACCATGTCTTCTTCGACGATCATGTCTTCAATGTCGATGTCTTCCGTGCTGGCCACGATTTCCGTGCGCCGCTCGTCGGCGTATTTTTCCCGAATCTCCTGAAGCTCTTCGATGATCACTTTCAGGACTTTTTGCGGATCAGCCAGAATGCCGGCCAGTTTGGCGATCAGCGCCGTAACGTCCGCGTATTCCGCGTCGATCTTGTCGCGTTCCAGTCCGGTCAGGCGCTGCAGGCGCATTTCCAGAATGGCCTTGGCCTGAATCTCGGACAGATGAAACGTCGCGCACAATGCCGCGGCTGCATCGTTGGGGCTTTTGGCCGCCTTGATCACCTTGATGATTTCGTCAATGTTGTTGAGTGCAATGATGTAGCCTTCCAAAATGTGCGCACGCTCCCGGGCGCGCGCCAGATCGAACTGCGTGCGGCGGGTCACCACTTCCTGGCGGAAGGCGATGAATTTCTCCAGCACCGCTTTAAGGGTAAAAACCTGCGGCCGTCCTTCGGAAATCGCCAGCATGATGATGCCGAAGGAGACTTCCATTTGAGTGAATTTGTAGAGCTGGTTGAGAATGATCGCGGAGCTCTCGTCGCGCTTGAGTTCAACGACCACGCGGATGCCCTCACGGTCCGATTCGTCGCGCAGATCGGAGATGCCGGAGATTTTCTTGTCGCGCACCAGATCGGAAATTTTTTCAATCAGCGTCGCCTTGTTGACCTGGTAGGGCAATTCGGTGATGACGATGGTTTCCCGGTCGTTGCGGGCGTTCTTTTCGATGAGCGCGCGAGCGCGAATGCGGATAATGCCTCGCCCGGTTTTATAGGCGGAAAGAATCCCTTCCCGTCCGTTGATGAAGCCGGCCGTGGGAAAATCCGGGCCGGGAATGTATTTCATCAGCTCTTCCACGATCATTTTGGGATTCTGGATCAGGGCGATCGTCCCGTTGATGATTTCCTTCAGGTTGTGGGGCGGAATATTGGTGGCCATGCCGACGGCGATGCCCGACGTTCCGTTGAGCAAGAGCAGGGGCAGGCGCGTTGCCAGAATCGACGGCTCGGTGAGCGATTCGTCGTAGTTCGGCACAAAGTCGACCGTGTCTTTTTCCAGATCGGCCAGCGCTTCATCCGAGATGCGCGCCAGGCGGCTTTCCGTGTAGCGCATGGCCGCTGGCGGGTCGCCGTCAATCGATCCGAAGTTGCCCTGTCCGTCCACGAGCGTGTAGCGCATGGAGAAGTCCTGCGCCATGCGCACCAGCGTGTCGTAAATGGCCGCGTCGCCGTGGGGGTGATATTTGCCCATGATGTCGCCGACGATGCGGGCGGATTTTTTATAGGGCTTGTTGTAGCGGTTGCCCATTTCCGACATTGCAAACAGGATGCGGCGATGCACCGGTTTGAGTCCGTCGCGCACGTCGGGAATCGCGCGGCCGATGATGACGCTCATGGAGTAATCCAGGTAGGATTTCTTCATTTCGTCTTCTATGTTCACCAGGGTTTGCCGGTGGTGAATGTCTCGTTCCATTTTATTTCTTCCTTCTTAAATATCCAGATTGGATACGTACATGGCGTTTTGGTAAATGAATTCGCGCCTCGGCTCCACTTCGTCGCCCATCAGCGTTATAAAGATTTCGTCGGCGACCACCGCGTCTTCGACGCCGACCTGCAGAAGGGTGCGTTTTTCGGGATTCATGGTGGTTTCCCAGAGCTGTTCGGGGTTCATTTCGCCCAAGCCCTTGTATCGCTGGATGGTCAGCCCTTTCTTGCCCAGGTTGATGATGTGGTCCACCAGGTCCTTGGCGGTCGGGAGAATGACCGGCGCGGCGCCGTCTTCCTGGCGGTCGCTGTAGGGCGGCTCTCCCAGCACGGAAACCTGCCCCATCAAATTGCGGATTTCACCAAACTGCGGCGTTCGGAAAGTTTCCCGGTCAATGCAGGTGGTGTGGATCGTTCCGTTGGTTTTGATGTCGAAAATCATCTTGTAGCCGCCGTGATCGGGATCTTCGTCGATCCGGTAATCGGCCACGACACTGCTGCCCAGGGCGACCACCGTTCTGCCGGCGATTTTCAGAAGCTCGCCTTCGTTTTGAAACGTCTCATCGGTCAACGTGGGGTCCCCCGCCGCAATCCGAACCACATTCCGGTCGCGATGCTCTTTTTCAAAACGGTCCAGCAGGTCTTTGATGCGCGTGATTTTTTTGATGACGGTCAGCAGTTTGCTTCCTGAAACGGGAAAGGGGCTTCCGTCTTCCATAAACAGATTCACCTTGTTCACGCCGTTTTCCAGAATGTAATTTTTCATTTGTTCTTCGTTCTGGATGTAGAATTCCTTCTTTTTGTCCACCACCTTGTACAGCGGCGGCTGGGCGATGAACAAATACCCCCTCTCGATCAGCTCTCGCATCTGACGGAAGAAAAAAGTCAGCAGCAGGGTGCGGATGTGGGATCCGTCGACGTCGGCATCCGTCATGATAATGACTTTGTGATACCGAAGCTTGCTGACGTCGTAATCGTCGGTGCCGATGCCCGTTCCCAGGGCCGTCACAATCACCTTGATTTCCTCGTTCTGCAGCATCTTGTCAAAGCGCGCTTTTTCCACATTGAGCACTTTCCCGCGCAGCGGCAGAATCGCCTGGTTTTTCCGGTCGCGCCCCTGCTTGGCCGACCCGCCGGCCGAATCTCCTTCCACTAAATAAATTTCACTGAGAGCTGGATCTTTTTCCTGGCAATCGGCCAGTTTTCCGGGCAGCGCGCCGACTTCCAGCGCGCTTTTGCGGCGCGTCAGTTCCCTGGCCCTTCGGGCCGCTTCACGAGCGCGGGCGGCTTCCATGCATTTGTTGAGAATCTGCCGGGCGACGGACGGGTTTTCCTCCAGGTAGGACCCGATTTTCTCGTAAACGATTCCTTCCACCAGGCCGCGGACGTCGGAATTTCCCAGCTTTGTCTTGGTCTGTCCTTCAAACTGCGGATTTCTCACCTTCACGCTGATGACGCAGGCCAGCCCTTCGCGCAGGTCTTCACCGCGAAGCGATTCCTTTCCGTCCTTGATGATCTTGTTGGCGGAGGCGTAATTATTGAACACTCGGGTCAGCGCCGCGCGGAAGCCGACCATGTGCATGCCGCCCTCCACGGTATTGATGCTGTTGGCGAATGAAAAGATGTTTTCCAGATAACTGTCGTTATACTGCAGAGCGACTTCCACCGAACAGTCTTCCCGGGCGCCGGTCACGTAAATCGGCTCCTTGTGGAGCACTTTCCGGTTGCGGTTGATATATTCCACAAAGGAAACAATGCCGCCTTTATAAATAAACTCTGTCTTCTTGTCGGCCCGTTCATCGATCAGTGCGATTTTGACGCCGGAGTTGAGAAAAGCCAGTTCCCGAAGGCGGTTGGCAATTACATCAAAGCTGAATTCCGTCTCTTCAAAAATTTCATCGTCCGGCAGAAAGGCGACGGTGGTGCCGCGTCCCCTGCTTTTGCCGACCGCATGCAGCGGGCCGTCCGGAACACCCCGTTGATAGGTCTGGCGATACACAATGCCTTCGCGCCGCACTTCCAGTTCGCAGGTGCGGGAAAGCGCGTTGACCACCGACACGCCGACGCCGTGCAGACCGCCGGAGACTTTATAAGTTTCGTTGTTGAATTTACCTCCGGCGTGCAGTTTGGTCATTGCGACTTCCGCCGCCGAAACTCCCTCGGTTTTGTGAATATCCACCGGGATGCCCCTGCCGTTGTCTTCCACGACGATGCTGTTGTCCACCCGGATTTTAACGGTAATGGAATCACAGAACCCCGCCGACGCCTCGTCAATGCTGTTGTCGACGACTTCATACACCAGGTGATGAAGGCCTTCTTTGCTGGTGGAACCGATATACATGGCCGGACGCTTGCGAACCGCTTCCAGACCTTCTAAAACTTTAATGCTGTCGGCATCATATGTTTCTACCATAACCGCCTTTGTACTCCTTCAACTTCTTTGAAATTCCATCCAAACCAATTTTAGATTTTCAAGGGCATGACAATGCATAAATAATTGTCGCCCTCGGCCGGTTTGATCAGGGTCGGCTTCAGGCCGACGCCCACTTCCATCACCACGCGATCGATGGAAATGGCGGAAACGGCATCAATGACGTAGTTGACGTTAAACCCGACTTCCATTTCTTCACCGGAATACGTGATGTCTATTTCTTCCGTGGCTTCCCCGACGTCCAGATTGGTGGAATTCAGCGTCATTTTGTCCGGCGCAATCGAAATAATCACACCGCTGTATCGTTCGGAAGACACCACGTTCATTCTTCTGAGCGCGTGCAGGAACAATTCCTTGTCCAGCGTCACGCTTACGCCTTTTTCCGCCGGAATTACCCGCTTGTAATCGGGATAGTCCGCATCCACCAGGTTGACTTTCAAAATAGTGTTTTCCGTTTTGACCACAAACATATTCTTGTGAATGCCGACGCTGACGTTTTCATGAACATCCGTCAGTTTTTTCACTTCCATGAGCCCTTTGCGGGGAATGATGATTCCCTTGGCCATCTCCGGACACGGATCGGCCGTCTGGGCGCGGGCCACCGCCAGCCGGTGCCCGTCCGTTGCCACCATGCGCCAGATATGATTCTTTCCATCGGAGGAAGTTTCCAGCAGAACCCCGTTTAAATTCTTCCGGCTCTCGTCAAACGCCATCGCAAAGGATGTTTTGCTGATCAATTCCTTCAAAACCGATCCCGGAATGTTGAAAAACTCCACCTGTTGGCTGTCCGCGACGCTTGGAAAATCATCCGCGGGGAGCCCCGGTATTTTGTAGGTGGCCCGCTGGCACGTGACTTTCACGATATTGTTGGCGCTCTTGGTGAAATGGACGGTGTCTCCCTGAATTTCGCGAACCATTTCAAAAAGCTTTTTCGCCGACAGGGTAATCTCGCCGTTTTCCGCGATGTCCGCCTCATAATCGGAGATGAGGCTGATCTCCCGGTCCGTGGCGATGATTTTAATCTTGCTGGCTTCCGCCTTTAAGAGAACATTATTTAAAATGGGTGTTGTTGTCTTTTTTTCGACAATACCTAACGTTTTCTGAATCCCGTCCAGAAAAATATTTCTGTTCACTTTAAATTCCATCGCCGCCTCCCATTAATACTTTTATTTTTTTCTTACCTATACATAACCAGTATTAGTAATAACGCCTGTTGATATGTGGATGACTGTTGTTTCTGCCCTGATTTCAATCCCTTCAGGCCGCGGCGCCTGTGGAAGAGGCGTGCAGACCCTGGTTACGTTTTGTGGATGACACTGTCCTCGATGTCCTGAATCATTTTTTTAAAGGAGGCATCCGATTCAATATTTTTTAAAATTTTATTATTGGCGTAAATCACGGTGGAATGATCGCGCCCTCCGATTTTCTGTCCGATGTCGGGAAAGGAGAAGTTGGTCAGCTTCCGGGCAAGGTACATGGAAATCTGCCGCGCGAGAACCAGATTCTTATTCTTGTTGTGCGCCTTCATGTCCGAGATCTTTACATTCATCTTTCCGGCGACAACCTTCAAAATCTCCTCGATGCTAACATCCTCTTTATTGTTGTGCTTGACGAGTGTTTTCAGGACTTCCTTGACCAGGTCCAGATCAATTTCCCGGTTGGTCAGTGAAGAATAGGCTGAAATCCGGATTAAAAATCCCTCCAGCTCACGGATATTGGACTCCACGTGCGATGCGATGTAATGCGTCACGGACGGGGAAAGCTCCATCTTGCCTTCATGCATTTTCTTTTCGATGATCGCAACTTTTGTTTCGATTTCGGGAGGCTGAATGTCCGCGATCAGCCCCCACTCAAAGCGCGACCGCAGACGGCCTTCCAGGTTTGGAATATCCTTGGGAAACTTATCGGAGGTCACGACGATCTGCTTGCCGGAATCGTGAAGAGTGTTAAAGGTATGAAAAAACTCTTCCTGCGTCCTGTCCTTTCCGGCGAGAAACTGAATGTCGTCGATCAGCAGACAGCCGATATTGCGGTATTTTTCGCGGAATTTCTGCATTCGGTCATAGCGGATGGAATTGATCATTTCGTTCATAAAGGATTCCGCCGAAACGTACATGACATTCAGGTCCGGATGCGCGTTGATCGTCATCAAGCCGATGGCGTTGAGCAGGTGTGTTTTTCCCAGCCCTGAACCCCCGTAGATAAAAAGAGGATTATAATTTTTGGCCGGCTGTTTGCCGACGGCAATGGAAGCGGCATGCGCAAACTGGTTGGAGGGGCCGACGACAAACCGGTCGAACGTGTAGTTGCTGTTGAGGAAAGAAAAGTATTTGCTCCGCTGCGGCGAAGGCGGCGGCTGGTTTTTTCCCTGTTCGAAAGGAAGGGCGGCGACTTCCGGCTTTTTTTCCTTGTCCTTGCTCAGCCTGAAATCGATGTCCACGCTGATGCCGATCACGCTGTGCAGCGTGTTTTTGATCATGGACAGATAGTTGTCCATCAGCCAATCCTTGAAAAATTTATTGGGCACGGACAACTGGACGCACTTGTCTTCCATGGAGACGATTTTGATGGGCTTGATCCAGGTATCAAAGTTCTGCTTTGAAACTTTTTCCTGAATGATTTTCGTAGCCTTGTCCCAGACAGATTCCATGATCAACCTTTTCCAAACAGCTTATCCACAGATGTGGATACATTTTTATTGCCTATAACTCATCCAGCAGATAGCGGGCCAGGCGATTGAGTTCGTCCATGGATTGATAGGAAATTTCAATCAATCCTTTTTTGGACGAACCTTTCAAACGGACGCGGGCCATGCACTTGGCCGTCAGTTGCTTCTCCAGATCCGCCATGAAGCGGTCCCGGGCAGCCGTCTTTTTTTCAGCCGGTTTTTGTTTCAGCCGGTTGACGAGTCTTTCCGTTTCCCGAACCGAAAGGCCTTTTTTTAAAATTACATCCAGGGCGGCGGTCTGTTCCCCCGCCGCGTTCAGCGACAGAAGGCAGCGGCCGTGTCCCGGGGTGATCTTTTTTTCCGTCAGTGCGGCCTTCACCCGGTCAGGCAGCTTCAGAAGGCGGATGGCGTTGGCAATCGTGGAACGGTCTTTGCCGACCCGGGCGGAGACGGATTCCTGCGAAAGATGAAAGGTTTCCATCAGCGTAACATAGGCGTCCGCTTCTTCCAGCGGGCCGAGCTCTTCACGCTGAATATTTTCGATCAGCGAGAGCTCGGCGGCTTCCGCGTCGGTGGCTTTGCGAACCACAATCGGCACTTCCTTGAGACCTGCCGCCTGCGCCGCGCGCCAGCGTCGCTCCCCGGCGATGATTTCATAGCCGGAATCCGCCCTGCGCACAATAATCGGTTGAATGATGCCGCTTTGCCGGACGGACGCGATCAGGTTTTTCTGGTCTTCGTCGTTAAAATTTTTCCGGGGCTGCCAGCGGTTCGGCCGCAATTCCTCAATGCCGCAGGTGTTGACGGGCGCCTTTCGGCCAGCGTCCGTTTCGAGCAGGTCCGAAAAAATAGCGCCCAGGCCTTTGCCCAGGGCGTCCTTTTTTTGCGCCATTTACCTTTCCCCCCGAAGGATTTCCTGAGCCAGCTCCATATAGGCAATCGCGCCGCGCGATTTGATGTCATACAAAATAATGGGCAATCCGTGGCTGGGGCTTTCCGAAAGCCTCACGTTGCGCGGAATGACCGTCTGAAAAACTTTTCGGCCCAGATGCTTGCGAACATCTTCCGTCACGCGGTGCGAAAGAGTGTTGCGCGGGTCAAACATCGTGAGCAGAATGCCGCCCAGGGCCAGATTCGGATTCATGCCGGCTTTGACCAGCTTCACCGTATTGAGCAGGTGTCCCAGGCCTTCCAGCGCGTAATACTCGCACTGCAGGGGAACGATCAGCGTGTCCGCGGCAACGAGCGCATTGACCGTCATGAACCCCAGCGACGGCGGGCAGTCGATCAGAATGAATTCGTAGGACCGCTCCAGACTTTGCAGCAGGGTGCGAAGCCGGCTTTCCCTGTTTTCCAGGTAAACAAACTCGATTTCCATGCCGACCAGGTCCTGATTTGACGGAACCATGTCCAGATTGGGAAGGGCCGTCTCCACAATGACTGATTCCAGAGGCGCCTTTCCAATCATGGCATGATAAAAATTCTCTTTTTCATACAGCATTCGGTCGATGCCAAGGCCGCTTGTGGAGTTCCCCTGCGCGTCGGCATCAATGAGCAAAGTTTTCCGGTTGGCGGCGGCCAGCGAGGCGGACAAATTGACCGCCGTCGTCGTTTTGCCGACGCCTCCTTTCTGGTTTGCGATACATATGATTTTACTCATTATTTATAGTATTTCTCTCGAAAATTGCTTCTGGGAAAAATCTGTGGGAAAGCTAGCACAAAAAAGGATTTTTTAGAAGGGTTTTTTGCCTTTATTTTGCCTTTTGCAGGATAATAATTTTGCGCGGCGGGCCCAGGAATTCCAAATCTATATCATTTTGATATAATTGATATATTTGCGACGCCTTTTTGTCCTTGAAGGCCGCATTCAGCTCGGCTTCGACCTCCCGGCCCTTCAAAGTTATCAACAGGCCGCCTGGCGCCAGAAAATATTCTCCCAATGGCATCAAATCACCCAGTTTCAGGGAAGCTCGGGAAATCGCCACGTCAAACTTTTCCCGCCAATTATCCGAGCGGATAATATTCTCCGTCCGGTCCTGGAGCGTGAAAACACCGTCCAGATTCAACAGGCGCTGGATATGCTTCAGGAAAGACACTTTTTTCCGGTTGGATTCCAGAAGGCAAAGTTGTATAGACGGCATGGCGATTTTGAGCGGAAGGCCGGGAAAACCGGGGCCCGTGCCGATGTCCACGATGCCGGCGCTTTCAGATGGGATGAAGCGGGCAGCGGTCAGGGAATCCAGAAAATGACGGGCGGTGATTTCCCGCTCCGTGCTCTTAGAGATCAGGTTGATTCTGGTGTTCCATTGGAGAAGCTCTTTCCGGTAGAGATCAAACAGAGCGAGCTGACGGTCGTTGAGTTCAACGCCGAGAAGTTTCGCGCCCTGCTGAAGGAAGATCATATCCGGATTCATACGGTATGAGAAATAACAAAAAAAGGCCATCACCGCAAACGAATAATGGAATGAAAGATAATCATTACCATGTCATTTTTACTGAAGTTATTCCCGAAACACAGGGGCTGTGGGACGGGGCGGTTTGGCAACGGGCTCAAATCCTGGAAGTAAATTGCAACCGTCCGGAAGGCAGCGATCATCGGCCCCGGACACAGTGCAGGCTTTTGTATGACAAACAAAACCTCTATGGAATTTTCCGCGTGGAGGATCGATATGTGAGATGTGTTCACACGTCATTTCAAAGCGATGTCTGGAAAGACAGTTGCGTGG
>JAQUVQ010000058.1 GCA_028693285.1 Smithellaceae bacterium | reverse complement strand
TGTCATGGTTCATGGTAAAATGACCGATCCCGTAAGTAATCTCGAGCATCATGGTAAAGATGTACTTGTCCATGTCGGCCAGAATGTCTTCCGGCATGCTTTTCTGCATCTGCTCCTCAACGGTTTTTCCCTTCCAGAAGGGAAGAATTTGAGTCGCCAGCTCATCCTTTTCCGCCTGCGTGATCAGTGCGCGCTGCAGGGCGCGCCGGTCGAAATTCTCCAGGTCTCCCTCGATCCACAGCGACTTGTTTTCCGGAAACAGGGGTGCGCCCTTGAGCTTGGATGTGCGGCACCCGACAATGATTTCGTCTTCGCGGATGATGACGCTGATGTTTTTCAGAATATGCTCCAGGGCGAGGCTCATCCTCGTCAGGGGCGGCTTGTCCCAGTGAAGCCTCATGGATTCGGTCAGGTAGCGGGCGCGCTCGATGCATACTTCCTGGGGCGCCTCGATGATCCTCCAGCGGAGTGCCTGGATGCGGGAAGGTTCCGCCGGTTGTGACAGGGCCTGTTGTGTGCTCATAAAACACCTCCTGTGAGCGTCAAACCTTGATGTTCATATGGTTGACCAGAATCGCGTCCCTCAGCGATCGTGGTAAAAACTGATTCAGCCACAGAAAGAAGCTGCTCATGAAATCGACCTGATTGAACAGCGCCGGCTTTTCCGCCTCGATGACCTTCATGATATTTTCGGCCGCGGCGGGCGGCGTGGGCGCCGTTTTGATCAGTTCGTTGTCCCGTTCGATAAACCGCCGGGCCCGGTCCCTGTATGGGGAATTTTCGGGCGGCAGAACGTGAATCTTGGCCGCAAACGACGTGGATACCTGCGCCGGCTCGATCAGGGCCACCCGAATGCCGAAGGGCTCCACCTCGTATTTCAGGGAGAGCATCATTCCGGTGACGGCGAATTTGCTTGCCGAATAGATGGATTCAAAGGGAAAGGGAATGCGCCCCACCAGCGACGACATCGCGATGAATTTGCCGGATTTGCGCTCGCGCATGGAGGGAAGAAACGCCTGAAAAATCGCCGCCGCGCCGATGACGTTGATTTCGAGGCACTTGAGCGCTTTTTCCAGATTGGCCTCCTCAAAGGGGCTGAAGAATCCGATGCCCACGTTCGACAGCACCGTGTCCACGCGGCCGTACCGGGCCAGTACCTGATCGCGAAATTTCAGAATCGCCGGACGGTCGGTGATATCGATAGTTTCCAGCAGATGATCGCCGCCGATGCCCTTCAGCTCCGCCGCCAGCGACGCGATCCCTTTCGCGTCCATATCAAAGCCCGCCACCGAATGTCCGGCCTTTGCGAGCATTTTGGCCACATGTCGTCCCATTCCGTCCGCCAAGCCGGTAATCACTACCATCTGTCCCATACCCGCACCTCCCGTTGATTCAATTTTTTCGGGTTACCTTCTCCCGACGTTTGCGCGATACCATTCTCCTATCTGCTTCATGGATTGACGGAAATCCGGATAGATCATCCGGTATCCCGCCCCCTTCAGTTTGCTGTTGTCCACCACATAATCCGCGTAGAGATACTTCACCGCGTCCAGTTCCAGATCGGGTATGCTCCCTTTTCGCGCCGAGATTGCCCCGTCGATCTTTGCGACGATTTTGACGAGCCAGAGCGGCAGATGCGTCGCGGCCGGTTTGGTGCCGAACGCTTGTGCGGCCAGGGTCAGGGCTTCCTCCAGCGTCGGATGCGTATCCTCGGCAAGATTGAAGGCCTGCCCGACGGCTTCATCCGTCAGGGAAAGATGGTAAACGGCGGCGGCCACATCTTCCGCGCGGACGTTGGAAAGGAGCTGCCTGCCGCTTCCCGGAATCGCGGTGATGCTGGAAGGACGCGAAAAAGCCTTCCCCGCGCCGTCATTGCAGCGGGGGCCGTACACCGTGCAGGGCCGTGTGATGATCGCCGGGAAGCCCTCCCTGATGCGTCCCCAGACGACATCCTCGCCGTCGCGCTTGCTTCTGCCGTAAAAATCCTGCGGGTTGCGGGGGCTGTCTTCCCGAAAGGGAGTGCCCTGGTAATAGCCGTAAACGCTGCTGGAACCGACGTGGACGTAGCGCTTGACGCCTTTTTTCAGCGCAAGCTCCGTGATTCTCTTGACGCCTTCGACATTGGTGGGAGCAAGAGATTCGTAGGGCGTGGAAAAATTGCAGATCGCCCCGAGGTGAAAAATCCGGTCCACCTCCCCTTCAAACAGCCCCGGCAGCGTTTCGGGTTTGGTGAGGTCGGCGGGAACATATTCAACGCCGAGGCGGTCGAAAAAAGACGTGTCTTTGCGGGGACGGGCGGACGCCCGCACCCGGACTCCTTTTGCGGCAAGAAATTCAACGAGGTGACTTCCCATAAATCCGGCGGCGCCGGTAACCAGGGTGATGCCTTTGAATTCCATGATCCCCTCCATTGAAGTTGATCACACACAAAATAATTTCAGGCTTTCTTCCGGACTGCCTTTTTCATTTTCTTTTCGATTTCCTGTTTGGCATGGTGGAGCCATTCCAGATACATCTGATTCTGCGTCACGCCGAGTTCCGCCAGGAGGCGGACATACACGCCCTGCCGCTCCCACTTTTTGCGGTTGATCTGCCGGCGCTTCAATTGCGATTCAAAGAATTCAATCTGTTCGTCGATGGTTTTCAGGGCGCTGGCGTCTTCCCCGAATCCGAAGAAAGCAAATTTAAGCAGAAACGGGTCGCGGATGAGGATGGACTTTCCGGGAGGTTCGGTGAGCCATTTCGACAGCTCCTTCACTCCCTTTGGCGTTATGGAATAGAGTTTTTTCTGGGGGCCGCCGTTTTCCGAAGGTGTGATGACGAGCATATCCACCAGTCCCTCTTCCTGCAACTGCTTCAGACTGGGGTAAATCTGCCCGAAATTGATCGACCACATGTGGCCGAAATTCTTTTCGATGTGCTCCTTGATCCGGTAGCCGTGCATGTCCGAATAATGCAGGAGCCCAAGAATGGCGTATTTGATCGACATCGGTCTTTTCCTCTTTGCTTGGAGATCAGACTATATATTTATTATATACTTGTCAACTACTAATTTCAGTCCCTTGAAAAATTTCCGCAGCAAGGCGGCTGAAAGCGGTTTGCCTGTCGATATCATTAAGTTAAATGGGATTACTTCCCCAGTTTGACAAAGCTCTCCATCATATAGGACATATCGTCCACCACTTCGGGAATGGATTTCCCGCCCGTTAATTCGGCGATGCGACGCTCCGCCGTGATGGGATCGATCTTGTTCTTCCCGAAATCATCCAGCACGGAAGACACCTTTTTCCAGTGTTCGGCCGCCGCTGAAACCTGCTTGGTCTTCTGCATGCTTTCAAAGATCGGCATCAGTTTGGTGTTGAGATCCTTGGCCGTCCCGCGGCTGATTTCCTGAAGTTTTTCAAACTTGGACATGGAGCCGTCCTTGAGCATGTGCATCGCCTTGTAGCGCGTCACATCGGCCGTCTGCTGAATCCAGGCCTTGGAAACCTGATTCAGGTTTCCGTCCAGCACGGCCAGATCCTGATAACTCTCGGGATGAATCCGGGTCGTCAGATTTTCCCAGGACCGCTCTGCATTTTTCAGCGCAACCTCTTCATAGGCCTCATTCCAGCATTTCTGCGCTTCTTGTTGCCACTGGCTGCGCGTGGCGGGCTTGCCGTCCCTCATCAGCCAGTATTGGCGCTTCATCGTACCGTCCGAAAGTTTGATAAAGTTCGGCTTTTCGATCAATCCAATGTCATAGTCCATCCCGACGGAGCCTGCGCTGGAGGCGTTTCTCATTTCCTTGATTTTAAACTCACTCCACTGATACGGCTCTTTTCTCATCTTCTCGTAGAACTTCTTCTCGACATCCTGATGAACGCTTTTGATGCTCCGGTTAAAGCGGGTCTGTGTCAGTTTATCGCCCTGATATTTCAGAAAATTCTTTGCATGGGGATTGGCCTGAATTTCGACTGTCTTTTCCCGGATTTGCTTCTTGATGGCGGCGATCTCGTTTTGAGACGCTTTGTTTAAATAGGCGTTTTTCAGCGATTGGTTCAAGTTCTCAAATTCCTTGACAGTTTTTTCACCCCTGGCCCGGTTGGCCTGGAATATCTTCAGCTCTTCCGCGCTGGAGAGTCCTTTGGAAACTTTTCCGGACTGACGGGCTGCCGTTTTGGCTGCCGCCGCTGCGTCATCGGCGCCTGTTGCCGCCTTAGAGCCGGCCCCGACATATTTTCCCAGGGCGAAAGCTCCGGTTTGAAGGACTAACTGAGTGGCTGCTTCTTTGATGCCCCCCTGAAAATAGCCCGTCGAGATGTCATAAGCCGAAGACAGAGCCATCGGCCCCCCCAGGAAGGAGCAGCCCACCATGCCGATGTCGGCGGCCATTTTCACCCGTTCTGCCCGGGTCAGATAATCGTCCCACATGTAGGCTTCTTCTTCATATTTGGCAGCCTCGGCTTCGTTGTATCCCTGCGTTTTGTTGAAAATTGCCTCTCCCGCCTTTTTGACGGTTTCCTCATCCAGATTGGCCAGGGTTTTGCCGTTGATGTGTTTATCGACAAACTCCGCGGCTTTTTCTCTTTCCCCCGGCGGCAGCTTTTTCGTTTCCTTCCGGATGATGGCGGCAGCCCGCTCCAGTTTGACGTATTTCTCCTGCTCTTCTTTGATCCTTTCGATAAACTTATTCTGGACGTAATCGTCATACTGCGTCCGGGTATGAACGATCTTGCCTGTATGCAAAGTATTGATCTTGTCCTGCTCGGCCTGAATGTCGGCCTGAATGCCCATCATGCGGAAAAAGAAAGCGGCCTTTCTGTCCGGGTCTTGCTCGCGCGCGTAGTCCGCCTGTTCCCGGATCAGGTTTTTTTGCAGCATTTCGATATTGGAGCGGTAAAATTTTTCCGCTTCCGCAAGACGTTCCTGTCTTTTTTTGAAATCGTCGGCCGTCACCGCTTCCGGTTCTTCATTGAGCCATTGTTCATCGACAGCAGTCATCGCCAACGGGCTTTTGGCGGCATTGTAATGAGTGGACAGCCCCTTGAGTTTGATGCCGGAGATAAATTCAATGGCTTTCTTGTGCAAGGCATCCGTATGCACCTTGACGCGCCTGGCTCTTTCGTCCCGATCATAGTCATCGGAAATTTTACTTTCTTCCTTGTTGCACCTACGGTCGCCGTTCATGCACTGTTCCAGAATATTGCTTTCCCGTTTGAACTGCACCATCGGACTGTTATAATTAATTTCAAGAATCGTTCGGTTTTCACCCAGCCCGATGAATTGAAAGCCACGATGCCGCTGATCTTCCTTAATATAACCGTTGGCCTCCCATCCGGGAAATTTGAAGGGCTTCCACTGTGCGGCCTTTTCATAGCTGGGAAAATTCAAATACTCATTGAGCTGTGACTGCGTATGATCCGGCATGTATTTAAGTGTCATCGTTACGAAAGGGCTGCCGTCTCCCGAGTAGTAATAGTCGATTTTATAAGGAAGCGGCGTTTTTTTATACGGAATGTTTAATTCTCCTTTCTCCAGAACCGTTGTCCCCGGGCAGCGCATTCGGAAGTTAAAGAGGTAATAGTATGGATACTTTTCAGGATTTTTCAGCCTGGTATCTTCATGAACGGCGTCGTTGGCTTTTTGACCCTGATTCCATTTTATGCTGCATCCTGGAGGGATTGCCGGAACGGAAAAGGAATCCTGATAGGGGAAATCCACTTTTTTTGTCTCTGGCACGGCTGCGCCTGCCTGCTGAATCTCGACGCCCGTCATGAAAACCCGTGAGTCGGCCAGAAGAATTTTTTCGTTCTTTTCTTTGCGTGGCAGCGACAGAGTGACCACGAAACGTCCAGGTTTCTTGAAGATATGCTTCACTTCTCCCGCCGGGACTTCCTTGACTTCTCCGTCGGCGAAATCCCAGTGCAGTTTCGCGCCGGCTTCAACCCCTGAGAGTTCCGGCTTGAACGCATAAGATACACCCGTTTCACCCTTGAGCTTCTTTGGTACAATGGATGCTTTCAGCGCATCTTTGGCGACCTTCCTGGCTTCTTCATGCTTCTTTCTGGACTGGCAGGCATTGGCCAGCGGATTGGGCGGATCACCCAGCGCTTCGATGCCTGCCGCCAGCGCCTTTAACTCTCCATCCAACTCACGCAGAATGTCTTTTTGCTGCCGGGCAATCATCAAGGCATTGGTCAATGCTTCCGTATTTTCATACGTCTGCGCTTCCTCGGCATCTTTCATGGCTTCGTCTCTGGCCAGAACGGCGGACGTCGTCATGTTTCTTTTTTCAATCAAATCAGCCAGCACTGGAATCAGTTTTTCAAAATAAGCCGTTAATTCATCGCTGGGATAGCGGAAAAAATACGACCATTTTTCATCGAACTTTGCCTGGTCGGCCTCAGTCAGGTCTCCCATCAGATAAGCCATTTGCGCCTTGGCGACGGCCGCGGGATGATTGTTCCGCGTCGATGAAAATACGAGAAGATCGTTAAAGCGGGAATCGCTTTTGGCTTGCTTTTGCGTCTTTTGCGCCGGCTGCTCAACGCTTGACCACACCAGATCGCTGATGCGGACATCCGGCTTGCAGGGATCAAATTCCTGAAGAACGCCGCCCGGGGCAGCCGCCTGCGATGCGGCAGGGAAGGGCTTTGGGACAGCGGGCTTGCCGTCCTGTCCGGAAACTGCGGGAGCGGGGACCCGGCCTGCAACAGGCGGAAGAGCAACCGTTACGGGAGATGGGCCTGCCTGCGGATGCGACGCGTCGGTCGGCTTCAGAGTCGGAAGCGGTTTTATCTGCGTTTGCTGGGGGGATGTCGTCTGTCCGGATGATCCCAGCGATTGGAGCATGCGTGATGCGAAACCGTGATTCGGGCTGAGGGTCATCGCTTTTTCAAAATCGGCTTTTGCTCCTGAATAGTTTTTGAGTTGTTTGCGGGCGTATCCCCTCGATACGATGGCGTCAAGATTATCCGGATCGGCAGCCAGAATCCTGTCCAAATCGGCAATCGCCTCGTCGTACTTTCGCATGTCCGTTTTAATATTGGCCAGCGTGATCAGAAGATCCTTATCGCCCGGTTTCAGATTGACCGCGGCCTCGTAATCGTTCATTGCTCCGGCGAAATCTTTTGCGGCGCGTTTTGCATTGCCTCTGCCGACGTAGGCCTCGCTGCTTTGCGGGCTTAAACGCACAGCTTCCGAAAAAGCGTCCATCGCCTCCTTGTAACGACCGGCTTTCGCAAGCTCATTGCCCCGGTTCATGGCGGGAACAAAACCGCCCGGCGCTGGCGTCGGCAAATTTTTTGAACTTACGGATCTGGTCCACTGATCCATCCCGATCCTGCCATCATCCTGGCAAAAACCCGTCGCGGCAAAAAGAGTAAACCATCCGAAAACGATGCCCGCGGCAATTCGTTTTTTCATATTCATTTTTCGACTCCCGTAGTCTGGCTTTGGCTTTAAAGGTTAGGATTACAATGGCATTGCATAATTACGCCCCAATAGCGTTGACGCAACATCCATTAAGAAAGCAGATAGGATTCCTTCATGCCATTGAAATTGAAGAGACTGGAAACCATATCATTTTTCGGATTTGAGTATAAAAGACGAGAGTTTACGTGTCAAGAGGGTTTTGCTGGGTTTTGCTGGGACGGCATTGCTGGTTTTACTGGGCATCCGGCTTCTGACCCTTTATGCCAAGTCGATTCATGACAACATTGCAGAACACATTGCTCGGCAGATGAAATGTCAAGAATAAAGATTTGACCCCTGTTTCGGTCCCTATTTCGGTTTTGCCTCATATAGCGCTGCATCCGCCTTGCGCAGGATATCATCAAGATTATTTTTGCCTTTGGATATCGCGGCAAGTCCGAAACTGACGCCGGTCTGTAATCCGTTGTTTTTGGCCCAGGCGCCGAACTCGCGCTGAAGTCTTTGAGTTGCCGACTCCGCGGCCTCCAGAGATGTGTTTGTAAGAAGCATGACAAACTCGTCTCCGCCGTATCTCGCAAGGATATCGGACTTTCTGAAGCTTGACCGCGCCATGTCGGAAAAATGCCGGAGAACCTTGTCGCCCATCTCATGGCCAAACTGGTCGTTGACGGTTTTGAAATTGTCAAGATCGGCAAACATCAACACCAGGGAAATATTGGATCGTTCGTTGAGGAGCAGCAGATATTCCGCGGCTTTCAGAAACGCCCGCCTGTTTCGCATCCCCGTGAGACTGTCATATTCGCTGATTCTGATGGCCTCAACCCTCATCATCTCGATTCGTCGCACAAGAAGATAAGCATAGCTCACGCCGACAACGATCAGCAGGACATAGAAATACAGATGATAGGGAGGCCAGTCAGCGAAAAGACGGTAGTGAATAACCAGAACGGCGCCAACGAGGATGAGCGATCCGATCATCGATTCAACGAAAAAATACAGCCCGTGCTGAATTCCATTGCCGAGCCCCGCAATCAGGAAAAGCAGAATCATGGGAGGAATGGTGAAGGGATCGCACAGGGCCGCTATGAATGCCCCCAGGATGTCTATCCATCCACCCAGACGAAACATGATAATGTTCGCGCCATGCTTCCTGTAATACCACCACCAGAAGAGATGAAAGGCATAATAGAACACGAACGAAAGATTGACCTGGTTTACAGATAAAACGAGCGGCGGGATGGGGCTGTAATTGATGTATAACGCAACCAGAGCTCCAAGCAGCAAGCGGATGAACAACTGAAGGCGCGGCATGTAAATTTCGGGAACGGGCGCCTCAAGGGATTGGGGAAACGGAGCTTCTTTCTTTTTAGCCATCCTCGCACCTCTGATAATCTTCCAGGGCCTGCATCATTCTGGCGCTCTTTCTTTCCGGAGGATAAACGCTTCAATGTCTTGCATCAACTCCGCGCTGTGCATGTATTTGTTTGACGGACAGGCAACGACCGTCGACCGAGGCAGCCTTTCCGCCATGAGGCGAATATTTGCGGAGGAGTGCAGTGTATCCGTGGGGGCGTAAGCCAAAGCCACGGGGATTCGTACGCTGTCCAGACCTGGCCAGACCTGGTATTGCCCTTCAATGGCGGCTCTGGCCGAAAGCTTGATCCTTTGGGGGTGGGCCGCTTTCAGCGTTTCGGTATAACGCATCATCTGCTCGGGTTCCTTTTTGGCATCGACCATGAAGGTCTTCAGGTACCAGAGAAGAAAATATTTGATCCCATGATAGAGGAAGGCCGGAAGACACAGCATCCACCGTAAATACCATGGCGCCTTGAATTCACTATTGGGGCCAATTAAAAACGCCTCTCCTGCGGTCAGCCGCCCCCCTTTCAGAGCCTCCAGCAGGGCAGTCGCCCCGAGGGAGCTGCCGATAACGGTTGAAGTCGGCGATGCGATGCCCAGTTGGCGGCAAGCAGCGATCAGGTCTTGGGCCATCCGTCCAATGCTGAAATCCTCCGGCTTCAGCTTCCTTTTCTCAAAGAGGGCTGATCTCTTTTCCCGTGTTTCAATATAATAAACCGGCCTTCCGGCAGCCATGACCTTCAGCAAGGGAGCCCATCCGGATACGGCGGATACCCATCCGGCAACAAAGATGATCGGGTTCTTGCTGGCGGGCTGTTTGGGTCGCCAGATCATGACCCGCAAGTGGACACCCTTCTGTACGCAAACCGACGCTGTTGTGTAAACTGAATCCGGGGGTGTAACCGGATCCATGGAAAAATCGTCCAAATTGACCTCCTTTGAAAAGCGGATGCGAATCATGAATACAAAACACCAGCTCCGACACCCTGCCTGCAATCGTTCCCCCTTAAGCAGCCATTCAGAAACCCGGGCAAATTTTATAGTGTTCCATCCAGCACATCTGCAATTTCCTGTTTGCATGCCCGACAGCGCTTTGCCCCTCTGAAAAGGGGTTTCCCGCAGGCGGGACAATGATAGCGCTCCAGCTCCGCCCTGGCCCATTCGACGCTGCCCTTCTCATCGCCTAAATTTGCCACTTTGGCGCGCCATAAGGGGATGGCCCTTTTCATCACTCGCAATCCGGTGGCCAAACCGAAATTTTCAATCATGCCGCAGGGCCACTGGCTGCATTGATGGCATGAGTAGAAACCTTTTGCCCGGACGCAATTCCTGATCTCGCACATGGCGCAATAGCCGTAAAGCTTCTTCGGCGGATCGCTTTGCATGCAGCCGTAACATTGAGTGTCTTCCGCCTTTGTCTTGTAAAGGTTGCCCATGACCTCCCTGAATTTTTCGTTTTTGTCTCTCGTCGCAATGTAAACGCCGCATGCTCCGCAATACAGACCGCAGGGCGCCATCAGATTCTTATCTTTTATTTCCTCTTCCGACCAGCCTTCCATAATTCTTGCGCCCCTTTCTGAGATGGATAGATTGATTTGCCCCTCCGACAGCCGATGATTTTCACTTCACAGCGCTTTTTTCCGGGGGCGGCCAGGGCATGACGGGCACGGTGCTGATGCTGTTTTTCGGGCTGCCTGCCAGCACACGATCACTGTAGGATAAATACACCAGAACATTGCGTTTGCGGTCATAGAAGCGCACGACCTGAAGCGACTTGAAAAGAAGGCTGCGTTGCTCGTCAAAAACCTGTTCACCGTTTTTAAATTCGTCAAGAAATTTGATTGGTCCGATCTGGCGGCAGGCGATGCTCGCGTCGCTGGCGTCCTCCGCCAAGCTCAGCGAGCCCTTGACCCCGCCGGTTTGGGCTCTGGCGATATGGCAGGCCACACCCTGAACCTTTGGATCATCAAAGCCGTCCACGACGATTTTGTCGTTGGGGCCGATCCAGCGAAACTGCGTGCTGACGGCTCCCGTTGTCCCGCGATCGGGCCGGCTGATCAGCCATACACCGATTATAAGGATAAGCAATAACATCGCTGCGCCGGCAACAATCGCAATCTTTTTCATCATCGGTGGTCCTTTCTCCCTGAGAGATATTTTTTGTTTTGCTGCGTACACACATCGCTCTGACAATGAAATGTCAAGAATAAAGATTTGACCCCATTTATCCCCCATTTATCCTCATAGTGTTTTCATACAGCAACCCTGAATAAAGAGCAAGGGATGCTGCATAAATTACATGGTTGAAGAAATGCGCATGAATATGCAAGGATGAACTGTACATGATTTTCATAACATTTCAGTTTTAAGGAGAGAATCATGAAAGCTTTTATCGAACCGCCAAAGTCCATTCCATTTTATCTGCGAATCGGCATCTGGCTTTCTAAAAAAGCTACAGGTCGCGATCTTTTGCCGGGTAAACTGCTGGCATGGTATCCCAAAACAGCCATCAGTTCCGGCATCATGGAAGCCCTGGTTGCCCACAAGGATAAAAATTTGAATAAACGGATCCTCAAGCTGGTTCGCCTGCGGACATCTTTTGCTGTTGCCTGCCCTTTCTGCATCGATATGAATTCCTATGACTATGATCAATTTGGAATCACACCGGAGGAGTTTTCCGCGTTACAGGGAAGAATCGCCATTGCAGCCGTTCCTACCTTTTCCCCGCGCGAAAGGATTGCGATGGAATACGCTTTCTTAATTTCCCAATCACCGCTGCTGTTCCCGCAAACCTTTGTTGACCAACTGAAGGCGAATTTTACCGAACGGGAAATTGTAATTCTAGCCGGCACTGCCGCACAGGTAAATTACTGGGCCCGCCTGCTTCAGGCTCTGGGCGTTCCCCCGGCAGGCTTCTCGGACCACTGTGAGATTAAACTCAGATAAATTTACTTTTTCTTTCAGGATTGATTTTTAGCGTCTTATATTTCCCTTGCGTCCAGTCCTCAAGTCCGGATGCGTACCATTTTGAAAACCGTCTGTCGCTGGGGCCGCCGGCAATCGACGAGAAAAATTCCTCTTCCGCAAAATCCATGACGAATCTGAACGACGGTGCAAACGTGGTTTCCCTGTTCGCGCTTCTGTAAATCTGCCCCTGATGGATGGTGGCCCGCCCGCCGATTATCGTGACAGGGCCCCTGTCGAACCCGAGGAATGCGGGGAGTTTTCCGCCAAATAAAATATGCCTCAACATAACCTTCTGAACATCACCCCACTTCACAGGCTTTATCGATAATACTTTCTCCAGTGATTTCTTATAGAGGTCCTCCCTTTTCCTGCCGTTGAACCATGATGATGTTTCCATCAGCAATATCCTGTCAAAATTCAGGTAGAAATCAACAAACGCGCCAGTCTCTTTTTGCAGGAAATCCACTACTTCCATCCCCATATTGTTTTCACCGAACACTTCCCGGTAAAGCTCTTTGTAGAATTCCTCAAAAAGAAACGCGCCCTCGGAATCGGGGTCATATCTCAAATCCCAGTTGGCCAGTATCCTGCCGTTTCCGGCATCCGTCAGAAGGGGCTTCAATATTTTCATAAAAGCTTCAGCCTGAACGGAGAATACATCCATGTGCATGCTGAAAATGTCTTCCACGGAAAATTTTTGATCCCTGCTCAATATCTGCGCTATCCGATCGGCCCTGTAAGGCCCCATGGGCATATTGATGGGCTTTGCTTTTCCGTATGCATTGAGGTCCTGGTTTGCCGTGACAAAAAATCCGTTTTCAGGGTTTATGACCCGGGGAAGTTCTTCAAAGCTGACAAATCCCTTCCAGTCATTATCCTTGATCCATCCGGGCAGCGGCACAAATCCGCTGACCCCGTCACGCCTTTTCGGCATTAACCCGCTCATCTGATACCCGATATTGCCTTGGCTGTCGGCCAGTACGAAATTCCACGAACTCTCCACTTTCCCCAGGCAATTCATTCCTTCCTCAACCGTTGCGGCATCCAGCAGTTTCAATACGTTGGTGATCGTCTCCGCCCCGGATCTGCTCGTGGCCCATTTTGTCGCCAGATAGAGGCCTTCGACAGACGGGTCCCCGTCCAGAACGCCGTGTCCGTTTTCATAAAAAACCACTTCAACAGGCTCCCGGTTTTTCCTTTTTATGGTTTCCCTTCTTTTCTCAAAAGGCATCCAGCCGGCCTCTTCTGTGTAAAACTTTTCATCCTTGCATTTCTCTATCCAGGAATCCTCGGCATCCATGAAAGTATAGGTCGCACCCCAGGATAAATCGTTGGACCTTCCTACAAAAATTCCCGGAACTCCCGGCATGGTGCCGCCATAGAGAAACCTGTCTTCCAGCTCGAAAAACAATTCGCACCAGACATTGGGAAGCCTGTTCACTTCCAGGTGAGGATCATTGGACAGGATGGCTTTTCCCGAAACCGTTTTTTTGCCAGAAAGCACCCAGTTGTTCGAAGCCATCATTCGGGGAAGGGCTATATTCCATAACTGGGAATTCGGAACGATCCTTTCGTTCAAGACAACCTTCTTCACCAGCTCAATGTCCAGTCCGCCCAGTATCCCCGGAAACAACTCTTCAAGCTTTTCCCGGCTGATGCCCGCCTGAACCATTTCAACGAACAATCTCTCCATTTCCGCCTGGGATTGAGAAAGCGTCAGGTAGCCGATCATCCTTGAAATCTGGATGATGTCTTCTATCTTCCACGGCTCGAACTTCATGCCCAGCAGCTTCAATTCCCAGGGAAATTTCTTTGAGAAGGCGGCATTTGCCCCATCGCAATAGGCTCCTAAATATTGCTTGATATCCCCCGGCAATTTTCCCAATTCTTCCCCGATACACCCGGACCAGTTCATTTTTCTGAAAAATCTGTCAATCCCGACCATTTCGTCGCCGGGATCCAGGAGTTCGGCGGCCCTGCCCTGTCCGAGCGTTCTCATCAGGATCATCTGCATGCCCCTGTCGGTCGCGTGGACGTAGCCCTGTCCCCGGAATAAATCCTCTTTGGATCTGCATTGCACATGGGGTATGCCGTGTTCGTCCCTGTAGATATTTTCATGAATATCCATTAGAACACCTCCGGATGTATTTTGTGCCGCGAGAATACCACAAAGATTACCCCTGTTCAATCAGTCATAAACATGGGGAAAGAAACAATTGCCCTGAATTTAAGCTTCTGGTATTATTACCAACAATGGAGGGAATTTATGAATGCCTACGACATGATAGAGACAAAGCCGGAAGTAATGCTGGGCAAACCCATCATCAAAGGGACTAGAATTCCTGTCGACCTTATCGTAAGAAAATTGGGCGAAGGCGCTTCTTTTGAAGATTTACTCGATGGATATCCAAAGCTGTCGAGAGAGGCCATCCAAGCAGCCTTGATTTACGCCGCCGATATGATCCGCAATGAAACAACTATCTTCTTGAAGACAGGCACTGGCAATTGAATCCGAAACCATTGCGTTTTTTGGCAGACGAAAGCTGCGATTATTCCGTCATTCGCGCACTACGGACGGCTGGTTATTCAGTCGATGCCATCGCTGAAATATCTCCATCGCTATCGGATGAAGTAGTATTGGAATTGGCGGTGGCAGAGAGCCGTCTGTTGATAACGGAAGACAAGGACTTTGGCGAGTGGGTTTTTGCGCATCACCATGCGATGATGGGCGTATTGTTAATCCGCTATCCGGCAAGATTGCGATCCGCAATGGTTGCAGCCGTGACTGATTTGATTGGCGAACATGCACCGGACCTCGAGGGCAGCTTTACTGTTTTAGAACCTGGAAAAGCGCGAATAAGAAAGAAAATCAAGGACTGAACGCTGAAGAGGCCTGGAATGTTGCGCCCTTCACTCAGGAACACTGGCACAAGGTCCAGTCCTTCACAAAGCGTGGCCGGTGGAGCGGCTCTTTCGAGGATCTCCGCGCCTGCCTGTTAGCCTACCAGCAACGCATCCGCTGGGTGGAAATCGGTGGATATGACCGGGAAGGCAGAGCGGAGTTCATGAAAATCTTCCGTGCCTTATGCAAGGAATGGGAGAAGAGACGGCAGCGAGCGACTGAAAAAGACGGCGATGCTCCAAGCCGGTAAAACCACGTCAAAACTTCCCCAAAGCGGAAATTCTTCGACACATCAAACAAAAAAGAAAGAGGTCTTGCGAAGGCAGAATCCTCGCAAGCCCTTGTTTTCATTTGGTACCTGGGGTCGGAATCGAACCGACACGTCGCTAAGCAACGAGGGATTTTAAGTCCCTTGCGTCTACCAGTTCCGCCACCCAGGCCGATGCTGATTTCGCGAAAAATCTTGGCGGCATATATTA
>JAQUVQ010000057.1 GCA_028693285.1 Smithellaceae bacterium | reverse complement strand
AGGGGCATGATCAGCAGGGCCGCCAGATATGAGGCCACCGTCCCCGACAGCGTCCAGGAAAGATCGCCTTTGAGAATGACGGTAAAGGGAATGACCGCGACGGCCGGCGGAACGGCGGCAATCAGCAAGAAACCGGTCCATAGGCTGGTCTCGCGAATAAACAGCGCGGACGCGGCCAGGATGACGCTCCCCAGCACGCCATACGTCATTGCCACGCCGGCCAGGGAAGGCGCGAGAATCGCCCGGGGATGACGGAAATAGCTGTTGGGAACATGAATGGTGGCCAGCGTCATGACCAGCGCCAGCGCGGGCATCATCGCCAGCACCGTCCACCGGGCGGGTTGCGGCAGCGCGAGGCCGAGTACGATGGCCAGAATAAAGATTACATTGCGGTTGCCGAGCAGTCGAATCATTAGCCTCCTGAAAAATTCATTCGTTCAGATTTCCGTTGAATCACTCCGGATGCGCGCCACGACGGATTACGTTACCCAACCCCCGGGATTTTTCACTGATAATTTTCAGGACCTGTGCTACACTTTCCCCCGAAGAACCGCAAGAAGAAAGACCGTTCACCCCATGAGCTATTTCGACAACGAGGCCCTGTTTAAAAAATTCTATGTTGCGTCCGACTGGGCGAACACGGTGGGATCGGCGATTATTGCGCTCGCTGGCTTTGTCTTTGCCCTGTCCACGCTGCTCTTTGGCAGCCTGATCCTTTTTGATTTCGGCTTCCGAAAAACCGCGGCGGACAGCCTGGCCGTCCACCAGACCTACCTGCTTCTCGCGGCGGCATTGTTTGCCTCCAAGCTGCTCATCGAACTGCTGGCCTTTCGCGCCGCAAAATGGTTCGCCGTGGTGTTCCGCGTCCTGGTTCTGGCGGTTGTCTTTGTGATTTTGCTTGCGCACCTTCATGCATTTCCGGAGGCCTGGTCCGTGATTTCCGGCGCGCTGGGCGGCCGGACAGCTCTTCTGCTGGGATCGCTCGCGCTGATGGCCACGCAAATGCATCACCTGTCGGGCACCCTGAATCGGATCAATATTTCCCCCTCTTTTCTTTTTGCCGGAAGTTTTCTGGCCATGATTCTCGCCGGCGCCGGACTTTTGATGCTGCCCAACGCCACGCTTCAGCCCATTTCCGCCTACGAGGCGCTTTTCACGGCCACCAGCGCGGTATGCGTGACCGGCATGATGATTGTTGACCCCTCCGCAGTCTTTTCCCCCATGGGGAAAAACATCATTCTGGGGCTCATCCAGACAGGCGGGCTGGGCATTATGACCTTTACGGGATTTTTCAGTTACCTCTTTCTGGGCTCCGCCTCCCTGAAAGACCGGTTTCTGCTGAAGGATTTCTTTTCCGGCGATCAGTTGGGCGGCCTGTACAAACTCCTGCTGAAAATCCTGCTGCTCACGATTCTGGTGGAGGCGGCGGGTTCGGTCCTGATTTACCGCACGCTGGAAGGCGACTGGATGCACAAAACCCACAACGCCGTCTTTCACGCGGTTTCCGCCTTCTGCAACGCCGGTTTTTCGGTCAATCCGCAGGAGTTCAACGCGCTGCATCTTCAATCGAATTTTTCCCTGCAGTTCATCCTCTGCGGGCTGGTCGTTCTGGGGGGAATCGGCTTTCCTCTTTTGCTTTATTTCTACAAAGTCCTCAAGTTCAACGTAAAATCTATATTTTTCCGGGTGGTCGGCAGAAACCTCCCGCACGAAGTCCTGCTTCTGGCCGTCGGCGAGCGCCTTGCGCTGCATGCGACCCTTGTGCTATTGGTGCTGGGAGCGTTTTTGTATTATGCATTGGAGGCGGGCAGCCCCCTGCCGGAGCACTTCAACTGGTCGCAGGGGATGACGGCGCTCGTTTCGAGCGTCAACGCGCGTACGTCCGGCTTCAGCATGACGGATCCGGGAGGGTGGTCCTATCCCACGGTGTTTCTGACGATCTTTCTGATGTGGGTCGGCGCTTCCCCGGGATCGACGGGGGGCGGCATCAAGACCACAACGCTTGCGGTCGCGGTGAAAACGGTGGCGTCTTTTTTAAGGGGGAAAGACCGGCTGGAAATCGGCAACCGGGAAATCGGCTCCTCCACCATCGTGAGGGCGTTTTCGGTCATTGTGCTGTCGCTGATGTTTATTTTCGCCGGGTTCCTGCTGTTGATGATTTTTGATCCGGGCCGAAATCCCGTGCACCTGCTGTTTGAATGCGTGGCCGCTTTTTCCACCACCGGACTGTCCATTGCCGGTACGATGACGCTCAGCACGCCGAGCCAGGTGGTTCTGATGATTTTGATGTTTGTCGGCCGTATCGGCCCGGTCATCGTGTTATCGGGCTTTCTTGCAACCCAAACCCAAAACCTCTACCGTCTTCCGGTGGAGAACATTAAAATGAATTGAAGGGCAAAATGAGATACATCGTCATCGGTTTAGGATTTTTCGGTTCGTCGCTCGCGGCCAAACTGACGTCGCTGGGCCACGAAGTCATCGGCATCGATCGCCGGAGCGAGCGCGCCGAAGAGCTCAAGGACAAAATCACCAACGTCATGATCATGGACTGCACCAAGCCCGCCGCGCTTTCGGCTCTGCCGCTTTCGGACGTCGACGCCGTCATCGTCGCCGTCGGAGAGGACATCGGTTCTTCCGTGCTGATTCTATCCATGCTGAAAAAACAGAAAGTGAAACGGATCATCGGCCGGGCCATCAATCCCATGCACCAGAACATCCTCGGCGAGCTGGGCATCGAGGAAATCATCCATCCCGAAGAAGACACCGCCACGGAGCTGACCGCCATGCTGATGGTGCAAAACGCCGTCAACACCATGATTGTCAATGATAAAATCATCATCGCCGAACTGAAGGTGCCTGACGCATACGTCGGTCACACGCTGGAAGCGGCCAACCTCGAAAACCGCTTCGGCATCCGGTTGGTGGCCGTCAAAATCGCACCGGCCCAAAAGAGCCTTTCCACGCTGCTCGGCAAAGAGTACGAAGTGGATCTGTCGGGTGATCCGCACCGTCCGCTGGGCGCGAAAGACCGGCTGATCGTCATCGGCAGACTCAACGACATCAGACGCTTCGTGGATTAGTCCGGAGGACAAAACGCCATGACCTATTACGTTCTCATCGCCTTCTGCGTCATCATTCTCCTGGCATACATCTTCGACATCACCGCCAAATACACCAGGATTCCGGGCGTGATTCTGCTCATCGCGACCGGCATGTTCATCAATTACCTGGCATCTTCCTTCAAAATCGGCATTCCGGACATGTCCGGAATGCTTCCCATCATGGGCACCCTCGGACTCATCCTGATCGTTCTGGAAGGAAGCCTTGACCTGGCCATCCGCCGCGACAAGAGCAGTCTCATCATCGGCTCCGTTTCATCGGCCATCGTGCTTTTTGCCGTCTCGATCGGCGTCTTCACTTACGTGGCGGTGTATTTTCTCCACTACGACCTCCAGGCCTCCCTGCTCAACATCATTCCCTTTGCCGTGATCAGCAGCGCCGTCGCCATTCCCTCGGCGGCGAGTCTGAATCCGGAAGACCGGGAATTTGTCACTTACGAAAGCTCCATCTCCGACATCATCGGCATCCTCGCGTTTGACTTCATCCTCCTGAGCAACGGTTCCCTGGGAGCAGGCGTGCTTCGGTTCATCGCCGAGCTGATCCTGACCTTCATCGCATCCATCCTCCTGAGCGGCGGCCTGGCCTTTCTGCTGCACAAGATCAGCCATCACGTCAAATACGTCATCATCATGACGGCGATCATTCTGGTTTACGCGCTGGCCAAGCTGGTTCACCTGCCGTCGCTGCTCGTCGTCCTGATCTTCGGCCTGGTCATGAACAACAACGTTCTTTTCAAAAACGAATTCTCCGCAAAATGGATCAACTTCGATGAATTCAACGCGGATCTCGGCGCCTTTAAGAATATCGTATTCGAGCTGACCTTTATCATCCGCTGCTTCTTTTTTATCCTGTTCGGATTTTACACCCGGCTGTCCGACCTGCTCAACCTCAACAACCTGATGATCGCGGCTGCCATTACCGCGTCCATTTTTATTTTCCGGGCGCTTTTCTTCAGAATCGTCCTGCGCCTGCCGCTCAATCCCCTGCTGTATTTCGCTCCCCGGGGGCTGATCACCATTCTGCTGTTCCTCAGCATTCCCTCCATCCTGCTTTTGCCCTTCATCAACGTGGGCATCGTCACGCAGGTCATTTTTCTCACGATTCTGATGATGATGTTCGGCAATATGATTTTCAGCAAAGACAAAACACCGGAGGCCCCGGAAACACCGATCCGGCGCTGACCCGACGAATCCGCGGCTTTCTTCCGCTTTCCATGTCCGTCGTTGATCCGATGTTCAGCAAAGCGCGAAGAGACGGCTCGCGGGAACCGGTGAAATCAGTGGTTGAAGTGGAGATGCACGCGGTTCCGGCCCGCAACGGACTCCATCGCGGCATGATCCGCAAGGCTTCGAATCATGTAGCCGGCCAGTTTGAGCGGGGCGTCCGGATCCGTCAGGAGGTTCCTCGCGTCGGGCCTTGAGGCGGCCAGTTCGATGGGCTTTCCCTCGTAGTCCATGTCCACATCCAGGTTGAACTCGTCGAAGCGGGCGGTCATCGTGACGGGCTTTCGCGTCAGAGCGGATTCGGCGGCGGCTTCGTAAAATTCAATCATCGCCGCCTTCGCCTTGTAGATGACTTCACTGCGGGCGCCCCAGGCGCGGCCCTGCTCCTCCATGAAATGGTCGATGTCTTCGGACGGATTCTCGCCGGGGGTCAGGACCAGGGAGGTGGTTTTCGCGATGCCGATGCGGAAGATCAGATTCAGCACCACCGCGCAGATCGTGGCCAGCGACAGGGAAGAGCTGAATATCGGTTTGATCCACGGGTGGACATCCCGGTAAAGACCGGGGGCAAATTCGACGCTGAGTCCGAAGATGATGGAAATCCCGATGACAAAGGTTTTCCGCGCGTCGATCATGCGGGACATGATGATCTGCAGACCGGCCAGAATCATGAAGCTCACGGCG
The DNA here is from genome assembly GCA_028693285.1 of Smithellaceae bacterium. Lineage (GTDB taxonomy): Bacteria > Desulfobacterota > Syntrophia > Syntrophales > Smithellaceae > UBA8904. The sequence continues at coordinate 10,466 of JAQUVQ010000057.1, read as the reverse complement.
AAAATCAGCGAGGCGCCCATAATGGGCGTGGGCATAATGACGAAGATCGAGGCAAACTTGGGGAAGAAGGCCAGAAGAATCAGGATGATTCCGGTGCTGTAGGCGATGCGGCGGCTGGTTGCGCCCGTGGCGATGGAAAGCCCGATATTGCTCGACGAAACGGATTGCCCCAGAGCGCCCAGCATTCCGGACAGAATGTTGCTGATGCCGCAGGCCAGGACGCCGCCGCTGATGTTGACCATGTCGGGGCGCTTCCACTGGGCATCGTTGATTTTCTGGCAGGTGGTCACATCCCCCATGGTTTTGAGAGCCGACGAGAGAGCCGCGACCAGAAAAGGAACCAGAAGGACCCACTCAAAAGAAAACCCGTAATGGCCGACGGCCGGCAGCGCAAAGAAAGGGGCTTCCATCATCACCCGGAAGGTGTCGGGGCTCAAAAGCCCCGCCATGGCGGACGCCGCGTATCCGACGATCATTCCCAGGAGCACCGAATACAGGCGAAGTTTGCCCTTGCCCCAGACATTGAAGCAGGCCATGGCCCCCAGCGTGATCATCGCAATGAGAACAGCCGTCGAATCCGGCATGGAATGCGTCGGGTCGATTCCCAGAAACTTCCGGACGGAAAGGGGAACGACTTCGATCCCCACCATCGTCACAATGGTGCCCGTCACCTCGGCGGGAAAAACGGCCCGCATTCGCGACAGCAAACGGGAGAAGAAAGCCTCGAAAACACCGGCGACCGCCGTCATGCCGAAGATCAGGGAAAGGCCGCCCAGTTTGCCCGCCATCAGCGAAGCGGACAGGAAGGCCGGCCCGTTGAGAAGCGGGCACAGATAGCCCGAACCGACCGGCCCCCGGTTGATCCCCTGCAGGATCGTCCCGATGCCCGTGGCCAGCATGGCCATTCGAATCAGCCCCTCTGCTTCCTCCAGGTTCCCGCCGATGGCTTCGATGATAATGACGGGGAAAATAAAGGCGATGGACATCAGGGAGATGTGCTGAAGCCCCATCAGGACGAGCGCGATCGGGCCTGGGTTTTCATCGACGCCATAGATGAGATTGGAGGGTTTCCGGGGCATGGGCGTTTTCCTCAAAAGGAACGGAGGGCCTCATCCTGGTCGGCGAAAATGGCGAACAACTGGGTGAAGCCGGCCATGTCCAGGATCTCGAGAATGTGGTTCTGAACGGATAAAAGAACAACCCTGCCGCCCTGGTCTTCCGCCCGTTTCGCGAAGAACAGAAGACGCCGCAGCGCCGCCGAACTGATGTAGTCCAGACCGGCCAGATCCAGCAGAAAATTTTTGTCCCCGGCGGAAATCATCGGCAAAACCTGCTCTTCAAAAAGAGGCGCCGTCGCCGCATCGAGACGCCCCTGAACGGCAAGAACCACTACATCCTGTTGTCTTTTGGACCATACTTTCATCAACCGCTCCTCTTCCCGCGAAGGCGCCTGCGCCGGCTCAGCCGCCGCGGACCGCCCCGGCCGCCGCATTCGATTTTTCCGTCAGCCGCACGGCGAGCATGGTGATATCATCACTGGGTTCGCTTTGTCCAACAAAATGAGCGAGCTCCTCCAGGAGCCCCCGGCAGATACCTTCCGGATCAGAATCCCGCAGGCGCGAAAGAGCCGCCGCAAGACGTTTTTCGCCGAAAAGTTCCTTGCGGCCGTTCATGGCTTCGGTCACCCCGTCGGTATAGAGAAAAAGCGTGTCTCCCGCCTCCAGACAAAGCCGCTGATTGGTATAGACCGCATTTTCCCGAATGCCCAGCGCCAGTCCGGGCTCCAGAACCATTCGCGAAACATCGCCGCGCCGGATCCGATAGGGAGGATTGTGTCCGCCGTTGCCGAAGACGGTCTTTCCGCTTTCCAGATGGATAAAGGCGACAAAGAGCGTCACGAACATCATCGACTCGTTGCCGTCGCAGAGCTCCCGGTTCAACCGGCCCAGAAGCTCCGCGGGCTCCTCACCCGAGAGCGCCAGCGCCTTGATGAGCTTCTGGGTGATGGCCATGTGCAAAGACGCCGAGATGCCCTTCCCGGACACATCGCCGACGGCGAGACAAATCCGGTCATTGTCCTTTGCAAAAAAATGATACAGATCGCCGCCCACCTCTTTGGCGGGCTTCAAAACGGCGTGAACGGCAAAGCGGGGATCTCCGTTTTGAGACGGTGCGGGCAGCATTCCCATCTGAATTTCGCGGGCGATGCGCAGTTCGCTGTCGATGCGATGCTTCTCCGCCTCGTTGAGGCGCTCCCGGTTGAGGTTGTGAAGGATGAAAAAAAACAGCGCGATGCCGGCGCAGTTGACCAGCAGCATGGGCAGCATCACGGTCCGCAGAATCTGCCGGATCTCTTCCGAAAGTCCCAGTATGAGCGGAGTAATGACAAAGCCGTGCAGAATCGTGACGACCGCCATGACGGCGGTTGCCTCCCGGATCCGGATCGGACGGCCCTTTTTCCACAGATAAAAACCGCCGCAGATCAGTCCGGCCAGAACCGTGGCAATGCTGCAGGGAACGCCCGTTATCCCTCCCAGAGAATACCGGTGCATGCCGCCGATCAGGCCGGCCACTCCCCCTGCGACCGGACCGGCCAGCAGGCCCGCAATCGCCGGCCCCAGATCGCGGAAGTTGGCCAGCGCGCCGAACGTCTTCACGGCGCTGAGCGTCCCGAAAATTGAAATCAGCCCGAAAACCAAACCCAGAAGCAGACTGTTTTTCAAAGAGAACCGCCGATTCAGCAAATCGCCGAACCAGGGAATGCGGGTCGTAACATAGGCCATCACCATCAGCACCGCGAGGTTCTGAACCAGGTGCACGAACATGATGAACATCCTGTCCCCCATAAACAACCCCTCTTCCAGGTTTCCGTCGGCGAGCCGCCGCTGAAAAACGTGGGCATCATAATATGAATTTTCAGCCCCCGCAAGGCGCAATCGCATCTTCCCGATGTCTGTTTTGAAAAAAGTGTGTTATAAAGCCGCCGTCGCTGTGAACGGCATCGAGTCCCGCCTGAGATCCCATGGACTTGCGGCCGGCTTGCGTTACCAATTTTAGCGGCGGAGAACCGCATCGGAGCCTTGCACTGAGAATCATCGAAACAAAAACGAGCTGCCGCGTTTGCGGAAAAAATGACGCAGTCGTCTATTGTGACGGCTGCGACGCGCCCCTGTGCCGGGAGTGCAGAAAATTTGACCTTTGGGGCTACGGATGCGGCCATGTGGACCCCAAAGCCTTCTGCCCTGCCTGCGCCGAGGATATTCAAATCAACCCGTGGGGCGGCAAAAGGCCCTCGGCTTTGCCGGCCGGCCCGGAATCAGATTCCAGAAGAAGGAGGCGCCATGAAAGAATTCGACGAAGAATCCCTGGCTCAATTTGACGGCCGGGACGGAAGGCCCTGCTGCATTGCGCATGGAGACAGGGTGATCGATGTCAGCGCAAGCAAGCTCTGGAAAACAGGGTCTCACATGAAGCGCCATCAGGCCGGAAGCGATCTGACCCTGGCCATCGGGGCCGCGCCCCATGGGACGGACGTTCTGGACAAATACCCGCAGATTGGAATTTTTAAAAAGAAGAACGCAAAACCTTTTTTGCCCGCGCCTCTGGAAGCGCTCATGGAGCGCGTTCCTTTTCTGCGCCGCCACCCGCACCCGATGGTTGTTCATTTTCCCATGGTCTTCTCCATGGCGCCGGTGTTTTTCTATCTTCTCTATCTTTTGACCGGCGAGCGGTCGTTCGAGGCGACGGCCCTGCACTGCCTGGCGGCGGATATTCTTTTCATCGTGCCGGCCATCGCCACCGGTTTTTTGACCTGGTGGGTCAATTATCAGGCAAAGTTCATGAAACCCGTCCGCATTAAAATATACGCCTCCTTTATCCTTCTGGCCGTCGCCGCCACCGCGTTTCTCTGGCGAATTCTTCGTCCGGAAGCTTTCGCCGCTTTCGGGACGGAAGCCGTCATATATTTTATTCTCCTGCTTTCGATGGCTGTGCTGGTCTCCATCATTGGATTTTTTGGAGGCGGTTTGACGTTTCCCGCGGAAAAAAAATAACCTTTTAAAAGGAGGAAAAACTATGACCACTCATGAAAACCGTTCCTTGGTTCCGGCCGCCGTCATCGTCGGCGTCTGCCTGCTGGCGGGGCTTCTCCTCGGGGGATATTTCATCGGAAAAGGCGTCGCCCGCTTCAAGTCGGACACCCGCACGGTCACGGTGAAAGGGCTGGTGGAAAAAGAGGTCAAGGCAGACCAGGCCATCTGGACGCTGAACTTCCGCAGGGCGGGCGAAGACCTGAAAGACGTTCACGCCAAAATCATCGCCGACCGGGACGCCACCATTGCCTTCCTCAAAAAACAGGGCTTCAAAAATGAAGAGGTCACCTGGCAGCCCTCAAAAACGCTTGACAAGCTGGCCCGCGAATACGGCCAGAACGAAAAGAACGACCGGTTCCGCTACGTGGTCACCAGTTCTCTGCGGGTGACGACCAAAAACATCGACATGGTCATTCGGGCGCTGGGGGCCACGGAAGAGCTGCTTAAGGCGGGAATCCTTCTGGACGGACAGCAGGGAGAAGGCATGGCCAATCCGCGATACGTCGTTACAACCTTCAACGCTCTTCGGCCGCAATTGCTTGCCGAAGCCACCAAAAACGCCCGGTTCACCGCCGAGCAGTTTGCCTCGGATTCCGGCGCCCGGATCGGAAAAATTCGCTCAGCGAATCAGGGCATGATCCAGATTTTCGGCAGCGAGGGGAACGATGAATCCGCGCCCTACAGTCCGACCAGCACGCCCGTAAAAAAAATACGTGTGGTCAGCACCTTCGAGTTTGAGTTGAAATAGTCAAGAACAAACGGCGCGGGTCAGGGCTTGCGAAAACGCGAAAACCACTCTTCCAGAACGGCCCTTTTGGCGGCGCACCGCGGCTGGTCCCAGCAGGACTCGTAGAGAAAAACCGGACGGCCGCTTTGCGTGATTTGCACGCGATAGGGTTTTTTCATCCAGACGCTGTGGACATACAGCGCGAACGACTCGGCAAAGTCTTCAAAAGGGCCGGTCGCCCCGTAGAGCGAAACGAAATTCGTCATGGCCAGGCGGCGGTAAACATCCGCCATCTGCGGGGATTTCAGGCGGGCCTCTCCGTAAAAGCGCACATCCCGACGCTCCGGAAAAACATCCTCAAACAGAGAAACATTCGAGCCGTCTTTTTCCTTGCGCCAGGAAAGAGGATAGAAAAGGTAATCTTCGATCGCCCCGGCCGGTTTCGCTTCGTCCAGCCAGGACGGATGAAAGCGCTCGCCGATGGAAACCAGGTGCCCGAACTCGTGCAGCAGAATGAACTGGATGGCGTTTTTGGAATTGTCATTTGGCGCTTCCTCCAGCGTGACCTGAAGCCGGCCCTCGCCGTCATTTTGGAAAACGGTGTTCTCTCTGGAAGTGGCCCAAGCATTGGCGGTCTGTCGAAGCGATCCGACATCCAGGACAACGAAACCGGCGGCGGGCCTTCCCTGAGGATCGGCAACCGCCTCCGTGTATCCCGTCGTTCCAAGGTCGCGAACGAAAAAGATTCCGATCAGTTTTTCTTTCACCGCCTCCCGAACCGGCCCGGGCAGTTCGGCCATGGCCTGCCGCACATCTTGCCGGAACGAATCATCCGCGACCGCCGCTTGAGGTCTGGTGTCATACCCGTTCAAACGGTTATCCAGATGGAGATAATCCAGGAGCGGTTCGGGAGCCGCATGAAGCCTGTCTTCGAGATTGCCCCGCCGGTAGTCCTGCCAAAACGCCGGCGAGCGGACTTCATGACGATCCATCCTGCTTTTCAGGCAAGCGTTGTGGCCGGCGGCGCAGGCCGTGAGGCAAAGAGCCACCACGATCGCCAGCGTCATTTTTACGATGGGTTTCATCGATTTCCCCGACACTACGCATTTGAGATGGTTAATTTTTTTCCGTATAAAACACCTCCATCGCAGGCGCATTATACGAATATAAATTTGATGTATCAACCACAGATTGCAAAAAAACCGGCATTTAGGACACTGGATCGTCACCAAGTAGCCAACAGCTCTCCGAGTGGTGCGCCCGCAGAGACAGGAATCAACCGCCAGGATGCTTTCCGTCCCTTCCTCCAGGATGATCTTTCCCTGTACTCACCGCCCACACTCGCAGGGGTAGTTATAATGACCCAAAGCCAAAGGTGGCCGGGCCAGTTCGGCAAGCTTCTTGCCATCATGGGGACATCGGCACTCGTACACGGCGTGACCTCAAAAATGATGAAGGAAAAAATATCGCGGGAGTTCTACCCCAAAAGTATGGAAGAAGTTTCGGACAAAAGGCGGTTTTTTAGCGGATTTTTTGCGGACAAAAAGCGGCCAGGCGGTTTGTCACGCATGCAGATTGAGTTGACGTTTTGCGACGCCATGGGTAATTATTTTACCCTTTCATGCACCAAACACCAACCATTTTGGTTGATATTCGTCAAAATCATTGCATGGAATCAAAAAGAATTTTTAAATAATCGTAATCATTTCTTTTCTGCTCCTGAAACAAAATATGCTTCTCAGCGAATTTTTCCCGGTCCCAAGACCCATCGTCATAACGTTCATGCAAGTCGTCGTAAGACGTGGCGGATATGATAAATGAATCCAGCATGACGTTCTTCTGCTTGCTTCTCTGCGCCATTTCTTCGGCCAGTTGCGGCAGTTTTTCGTGAAGCCGTGCTTTATCATCATGAATATAAGACTTGGCGTACACCATACCGTGCGGCTCTATAAAGGTAATCCGCTGGTTCTTATGGTTATCGACCACCCATAGGATAAAATCAGGATAAAACCCGCTTTCTTCAAAAAAGCCCACGCCACTGCCACGGCTCAAATTACGCAGCAGAAACACTTCCTTTCCCGCCAGGGATTTATCCTTTTCGGACGTCCAGTATGCCTTTAAATCGCGCACAAATTGCGCTTCACTTTTTTTCAAACCCGGCGGAACGGAGTGAACATTGTCATTTTTCTCCAGCAAAAGGGGCAGATATAGATGCCGGTCAAAGAAGATACGCGGCAGTTCATTCGTTTCCTTTTTGCGCAGGAGCTCTACATCCTTCCGGAGTTTTTCGATAGCATTGATTAATTCTTTGTCAGACTTCTTTACTTTGACGACGTAAGTACCTTCCGCGCTGTCTTTGATGACCTCATGGTTAAAGGCCAGATTCGGATCACTTTTATCAAGGGGTTTGTACACCAGATTCCGGCCTTCCCACCTTTCACGCCTGTTGCGGTAGAAATTATCCGTATATTTGCGCAAAATTCGTGTCACTGCGTCCTGAAGCAAGGAACGTTTTGCAAAAGTACGAGGCATGACGACGGACTCATCCGCCACCAATACATAAGAGATATTTTCCAGAATCATGCGCGGCGCTTCAGGGCGGATAAGAAGGTTTTTCAATCCCTTGCGCTCTTTATACGCAAGCAGATCAAGATAAACCTGCGGCCAGTCAATCAATGCATGGCTTTCGGGCGGAAGAGTTGTGCCCGTCCCCGCGCTCACCGCCGCAGTGTGCAACCCTTGCATACTGCTTTCCATGGACTGCGCCTTGACGGACATATCCACATGCACACGCACCGCCGGATCATGTTCCAGAATAAGGTCCGTTTCTTTCACAAAATCGCGGCCCTTTTCCGGACGCGGCACGACCAGCCCGCGCTTCAGAAACTGCTCATTGGCCCAGGCAAAAAGCGGAAGATCAATTGTTTCCTCAGTCTCCACGCCTTCACGCTCCAGATAGTCGCGGAACTGTGCCATGTAGTTGGCGCGGACTGCAAAAATATTGAGTGTTTCCAGCAAACGCAAACGCGGCGGATGTTTGCCATCCAACGCCGCACTGCGCTTAAGCGAGTAGTCCCTGCCGCGCAAACGCACGCCACGGCCAAAGAGTTGGATGATCTGCGAGCCTTCTTTTTTACCGATGTTGAGCAAACCCATGTTGGATACACGCCACGAATTCCAGCCTTCCATGAATTTCTTCGCGCCGACCAGAATATTGACCGAAGAATCGGACCGGTTGATGTTGTCGAACAAAGAGCCGGAAATGACGTCTTCCTCAATTGCGATACCCGCGTCATCAGCTTCCACCAGCTTTTTGAATTCCGCCGTATCGCCAATGTAGATAAGGCCGAAATAATGATCCGCGCCGAAAGCCTTCAAGCCCAGCTCACCGGCACCGCCGCGAATGTCGCACAGATGCAGGCCGCCGCTTGTCGATGTTTGAAAAATCTGTAAGAGAATGTCTATGTAAATGGTTTTGGCGTCCAAGCCGGTTTCGCGAAGGAATTCAAACCGTCCTGCAAAAACGTCAACCCCATCTTGGGTCACCAGCCCGCTTTTCCCTTTAATCAGTTTTTGGATGCCTTTCACCACCCAGCCGCGTTTGTTTTCCAGCGCGTGGTGAAGAAAACGCGCAACCGTCAATACATCACTACGCTTTTCCTTGTTTTCGCTATAGACAGCGTTGACCGTCGATCCCACAAACACCCACAACGGTTTTTCCAGGTTGTAGGGGCGCAAATGATCAGCCTGCTCGCAGTAAATGCGCTGCTGTTCGTAGAACGACAGCAGATTGCCCAAAAGGAGCATATCTGTTTGGTCATCGCGGCTGTCTTCTTGCAGATTGAGAATGCGAAAATCTTTTCCATAACCATCACCGTAAAAGTAGCGGTAGGAGTAATCGAAAACAATGGCCTTGCCATACTCCGCGGTGAGCGGATCATTGCGCGTTGCGCTTAAAGCCTGCCCGAAGGTGGCGCTGTATTCAAATGTAAAGCCGGTTGCCCCCAGCGCGTCGCGGTATCTGCGCCAGACTTCACCGCCTGAACCTTTATGCCCTTCATCCACAAAGATCAGATTACGGCCTTCAAAAGCTTCCACGGGCACGCTGACACCGCCGCCACGTTTTTCTTCAACCAGCTTTGTGATTTCAATAACCTGCACGGTATTCTTTGCGTCTAACCCGCTATTGGCATTCAAGTCAAAACGCCGCGCCGGTATGCCGGATGACATCAATTCCGACAGATGCTGATCGCTGAGTCCTTCATTGGGTGTGATCAGCAGGATATTATCCGGCGTCTCTTTGCTGTAATGAAGATACTGGTGGTAGTTGAGATGCAGCATCAGCGTTTTGCCGCTGCCGGTCGCCATCCAGTAAGCCAGTTTGGTCAGATCGCCGTCGGAAAAAGCCTCATCGGGTGTTTCGCCGGGCGCCTTGGCGGCATTTCGCGCGTTCACAAAGGCATTCAGGTCGGAAAGCAGACGGACACGCTGATTGAAATAGCGGTCCAGGACAATTTCCGTATAGAGCGCCGTCAAATACTGAAAATAGCGCAACGTAATTGGTGCGGTGCGCCTGCGGTTGATGGCGGCCAAATGCGTGCGGATATTTTCGTCGTACCGTTCGAGGTCATCCCAAGGAATTTGCACCTGACTGCCGCGACCGATCAAATGGTGATAAAGGAAACTCCGCCCTGAAGCATCAAAGCCCTCATCGGTGCCTTTGGCATCGTCGAGCAGGTCTTTATTTTTTTTGAAACCCAGGAGACTGTTCAGCCAGGCCAAAAGAATCAGGCGGTTTTCCAATTTGACGTATTGCGCCAGACTGGATGCAGTCGCTGAAGTTGTCACGGCTTCAGATTTTTTGCGGGCCATGGGTTATGCCTCCACGTCGGCAAACATGCGCGCCTTGAAGAGCGGCTCTAGCGCCCGCGCGCCGGGAATGTACGAATCGCCGTTAACATATATATCGTCCACACCTTCGGTCAGTTGCTGCGCGGCTACAAAAGCCTTATCCCGTGCATAGTCCTTCTCTTTCCAGCCTTCAGTCTCACGCCAGATAACGGCCAATTTGCGCCCCTCGCGGGTGTCGCCGTTACAGACCAGATAGGGCCGGTCACCGTCGTTTATGACAAAGCGTTTCCGGACATTCAGACCCAGAAGATAATTAAAGGTTTCCGGCAAGTCCACGGCCTGTGTGCGCGTTTCTCCGTCACGATGAATGTGCAACTGATACGAGAAAGGCTTGTCAAGTTTTTCCACATTCAGCAGTGTTTCGCTATGACGAGTCTCCCACTTCAACATATATTGCAGCAGATAGTCTTCAAACTTCATGGCCTGCTGCCCGGACGGATCATCGAAAGCAATATTGTTGAGTGTGTCTTCGTAAGATTCCAAGCGGATAACTTTGACGATGCGCGGACTTCGCACTGCTTCTTCGGCGGTGGCCATGCGCTTGGGTTTTCCGTCTTTCCATTCCGGCGAGAAGGTAACTTTTTTGATGCGCGGCAGAAGGACGGTGTCGAAATAGTGCGCCATCTCTACAAGAATAAATTTGCGTCGTCCTCCATCTTCGCGATTGATATTAATGACCGCGTGACCGGATGTACCGGAACCGGCGAAGAAATCGAGAACAACACCAGTTTCACTTA
>JAQUVQ010000009.1:64633-67470 GCA_028693285.1 Smithellaceae bacterium | reverse complement strand
GCCCCGTCTAGCCTGAAGTCCCGCCTGAAGTCCCGCACCCCATTTACACATCATGGCGTCCTACGGACAACGTATTAAATATAAAGAAGAATTCATTGACAATCGGTTTTCTCCGTGCAATAAGAACACCACCTACAACGAAGGATCTTTCAAACTTGGTTCATAAACTCCGGATCTGGGGCGGGAAGAACCTTCGGTGTATCTTCGATAGTCATATTTTAAATAGTGAAACACGCTAAAAAATTGATCGTTTAATAATTGCCAAAGCGGCGGCCGAAGGGGCTTGTTCCAATATTTTCCATGTTTGCCCATTTAATAACGTAATAAGTGGAATGTGGCAATCGGAATCTCAATAAGCAAATTTTATTTTGCCATTCTTCCATAGTTTTATAGTTTCATATCAGAATAAGTGGAAAATCTATCCATATCGTTTGTTATGATGGAATATTTTTCGTCCATTACACTATTCGCATGAACGAGGAATAAAAAATGGGAATACCAGATTTTCAATCTATTATGCTTCCGCTCCTTCAATTTTGTGCAGATTCAAAGGAGCACACAAATCGAGATGCAATAGATCATTTAGCAAAAGTATTTGATCTTTCAGAAGAAGAGCAAAAAGAACTTTTACCGAGTGGTCGGCAAGCAATATTCCACAATCGTGTGGCGTGGGCACGCGCATATATGAAAATGGCAAAACTTATTGAAAATACGCAACGGGGCGTGTTTCGTATTACCGGCAGGGGCAATGATGTTTTGCAGAAAAAGCCTCATAAAATTAACATCAGCTTTTTAATGCAATATCCAGAATTCGCTGAACATCGAAAAGCTGAACAGAATAAATTGAAAATGAAAAAAGATGAATCAACAACATCAATTGAGGCACCAGATTCAAGTATTACACCTGAAGAACAAATTGAAGTTGCATATGAAAATCTGAAAGAAAATCTGACAAGCGAAATTCTTTCCCAACTTAAAGACGCATCCCCTTCTTTCTTTGAAAAAGTAGTCGTAGAAGTGCTTGTGAAAATGGGCTATGGCGGTTCACGTAAAGACGCAGGTGAAGCTATCGGGAAAAGTGGAGATGAAGGCATTGATGGCATTATCAAAGAAGATCGTCTTGGCTTAGACATTATCTACATCCAAGCAAAAAAATGGGAAAACACGGTATCACGTCCAGAAATTCAAAAATTTGCAGGTGCTTTACAGGGCAAGAGAGCAAAGAAAGGCATTTTCATTACCACATCGGACTTTTCCCGTAGTTGTGAAGAATACGTGGCTACAATAGATAGCAAGATTATTTTAATTGACGGTCAGCGCCTTGCCCAATTGATGATTGATTTTAATGTAGGAGTTACTACGGAAGCAATTTATGAACTTAAGCGTGTTGACGCGGATTACTTTGCTGAAGAATAATGAAATGCGAACAAGGCGCTACAGCCGATCGCCGCGCCAGGGGCGCGGCTCCGGCTGAGCTCTGCGTTGGACTAAAATGATTCTAAATCCAAATGCAATCCGAGAGAAATTTGGTGATGACTACGTTGCCGATGAGCGTACCTTTATCATGGGCATCGACCAGCGTTTCACCAGACATTTCGCAGAACGATTCTCCGGTCTTAATGTTTTAGAAACTTGCACTGGAGCAGGATTCTCAACGATATCGCTGGCAAGAACGGCTAAGCATGTAATCACAGTTGAAATTGACGAGTCTATCCAGAAAAAAGCGATCAGTAATATCAGAAAAGCAGGACTTTCAGAAAAGGTATCCTTTTTGCTCGGCAGTATCCTTGAAACGGAGACCATAAAGAAAATACCAAAGGTTGATGCAGTTTTTATCGATCCTGACTGGGCAGTCACGGGGCCTGATCACATATATCGATTTCAAAAATCTAACACCCAACCACCAGCGGATTTAGTTTTAAGAAATATGCTCAACATGACGGATAATGTGGCTATTGTTTTGCCACCATTTATATCGGTGGAGGAATTTGAAGGTCTCCCGGAACATGAGCGTGAAAAGCTCTGTCTGGGTGAAAGCCATGAGCTTTTTTGTCTTTATTTTGGTGATCTCATTAAATCCTTGGGGGAAACTGAATTTCGTGTAACAGAATGACGGCCTTGCCGAACAATCGCTCCCAGCCGACGCTTGTACCTCGCGCGGCTGAAGCGTACGTTATTTCGATACGCCATAGAAAATATGGATAGCGAAAGGAGAAAAAGCAATGGGCGCGCTTGAAAAAATTGAAAAGACGGAAATAAGGGATTTGCTGGGAAAGGGGTGGCTAACCCATGACGGCATGTGGTTTTACAACACTTACCTTGAATGCGGAATAGAAAAAGCCAACCAATTAAACAAAGCAGCGATAAAATCCATGGCGCCCTTTGAGATGGATAGAATGAAAAGGATCCTGGGAATCGTCCAGGAAGATTTGGGAAATTGTGACAAGCTCTTTCAATTTATGCTTGCGGCCCTGGAATTGACTTTGCCTGAATCGGTTTTCAAAAACTTTCACCTCGCCCCTTCTGCCGAAAATTTGATCCACTGGAAATGGAATGATATGAAATGCTTCGCTTACACAGGCATGAAACAGATTGGACTCATCGATGGATACCGTTGCGGTGTGATATACAGAGTGGAATGCTGGCTTAAAGCATTGGGGATCAAATATGAGATACAGCCTGTAATTGAAGGGTGTCTCATGCATGAAAAAGGATTATGTGAGGGGGATATTCAAATTTTTCTTTCATAAAGAAGAGATTCTCATGAAGCTGGATATTAAGAAAGACTGTGAGGGCGTGGACTGGAAGACCGTGTCCGAAACGTTGAAGCGCGTGGG